>WAKM01000022.1 GCA_015523335.1 Archaeoglobaceae archaeon
TGCTCCGGCCGGGATTTGAACCCGGGTCACCGGCTCGAAAGGCCGGTATGATTGGCCGGGCTACACCACCGGAGCTCAACTCATCTAATCGAACTTTTGTTTAAAACCCTTTTGGTGTTCCAAGAAATTACCGAAGGATTATAAATAAAAAAATTTTTCAATAAAATTACTCCTCTCTAAGCCAAGGCATCATCTTTCTGAGCTCTTTACCGACCTTCTCGATCAAATGCTCGCGCTCCATTTCAAGCAGTTTGTTGTAAACGGGTCTCCCCGCTTGATTTTCCAGTATCCATTCCCTCGCAAACTCGCCGGTTTGAATTTCCCTTAAAATCTTCTTCATCTCCTCCCTAACGCTCTCGTTGATTATCCTTTTTCCTCTCGTAAGTCCTCCGTATTTAGCGGTCTCGCTTACCGCATTCCACATCTTCATAAGTCCGCCTTCGTAGATCAGATCGACTATTAGCTTCAGCTCGTGGAGAGCTTCGAAATAGGCTACTTCTGGCTGATAACCGGCTTCAACGAGGGTTTCGAACGTAGCCTTTATGAGTTCGGTTACACCTCCACACAGATCCACCTGCTCTCCGAAAAGATCGGTTTCGGTTTCTTCCTTAAACGTAGTTTCGATAACTCCCGCTCTCGTGCAACCTATGGCTTTCGCGTAGGCTAAGGCTATCTCAAGAGCCTTGCTGGTGTAGTTCTGATGAACGGCAACCAAAGCGGGAACTCCCTTACCTTCGACGAACATTCTC
This sequence comes from Archaeoglobaceae archaeon, assembly GCA_015523335.1. Classification (GTDB taxonomy): domain Archaea; phylum Halobacteriota; class Archaeoglobi; order Archaeoglobales; family Archaeoglobaceae; genus WAKM01. The sequence goes on from WAKM01000022.1 coordinate 750, forward strand.
CTAACGAGGTGTCCCGGGCTCTTCGGAGCGACCATCGTCACATCGACCCATTCTGGAGGAACGATCTGATTGTAGTGGATGTTGAAACCGTGAGCGAACATCAGCATATCCCCTTCCTCTAAATGATCCTTCACGAGCCTTCGATAAACTTCGGGCTGAACCATGTCGGGAATGAGAAACATTATTACGTCGGCTTCGCTCACAGCTTCGCTGACCTCCAAAACATTCAATCCGTCTTCTTCGGCTCTCTTCCAACTCTTGCTCTGCCTGTATAAGCCGACTATTACATCAACTCCCGAATCTTTCAAATTTAAAGCATGTGCTCTTCCCTGATTTCCGTAGCCCAAAACCGCAACTGTTTTTCCGTCGAGAGCGCTCAAATCCGCGTCCGAATCGTAGTATATCTTAGCCATGTTTGATGATGACACAGCATATTTAATATGTGTTGCTAAATTAGAGTATGGCGCTGATCGAAGACGTGATCGAAGTTCTGCTCAAGCACAAAGAGGGGTTGACAGTAAGGGAAATCTGCTACGCCTTGGGGTTGGAGCCGAGCAGGGAGAACGAAGTTTACTCAGCGATTATGAAGGCCGTCAAGGTGTTGAAGAGGAAGGGTCTCGAATTGGTTATGATTCCGCCCCAGTGCAGAAAGTGCGGATTCACGTTCGATAAGCCGAAGGTTAGCAGATGCCCAAACTGTAAAAGCGAATGGATTGAACCCGCGAGATTTTTAATTCGAGGAATTAAAAGACGATAGCGCCGCCGCCAGGATTCGAACCTGGGACCATCGGCTTAACAGGCCGACGCTCTACCAGCTAAGCTACGGCGGCTCGAATTGTGTATTGTATGCATGTGAATTTAAATCTTACTCTCGGTAGCGATAATCCTCCTCGCGTTTAGTTTGCCCAGCTTGGACGCTCCGTCGACCAATATCGATTCATCCGCTTCAACAACACCTATTACCGAACCGCTCGATATCCTAACGTTCTTAGCTTTAACTGAATAACCCACACACCTATCTTGAATAAAAACATCCTCCTCGGCTATTATAGATCTGAATTTAGTGTATGCTCCGATTACAGCCCTTCTGCATACGATGTCTCCGCTTACGACGCATCCCTTGGCTAAGTAAACCTCGTCAGCTTCGATGTTTCCCCAGAAGTTGGTAAACATTCCAGCCACAACTCGTCCGTTGAATTTTAGATGCCTAACGACGACACCATCTTTCTTTATTATCAAAACTCCCTTCGATCTGTCCACTTTGAACATACGATCACCTCTTGAGCTTTTTAACACCCTGCCTAACGGAAACAGCAACACCCCTGTTGAACTCGAGCATCTCCTTAGCCGACAGAACAGCTCTTCCGGTTGCCAGTAGGTTGTCGACTTCGTCAACGACTATAACCTCATCGTTAGCCCTTATGCTCGGATCTACATCCACAACGTGCTTAGCAAAAACACTTCTACCTTCGGCGATAAACTCCGCAACATCCTTAAGCACGACGACCCTAAGCTTTGGATATTCGAAAGCCTCGTGAAGTCTCTTGGCACCTTCGATACTCAATGTAAACCAGCCAGAATCGGCCTTAAGCGTAGCAATTCTAACGCCTCCGTCCTTTACCTGTCTTATCCTTCCCGTCGTCGGAGAGAGGACGAACTTGCAAGTTTCGGGAAAAAGAACACTTCCGGCACCTTTGCCAAACTGATAGTCCGCTATAACTCTGACTGTTCTAAGCATCCTATCTTCCATACCTCCTTTCCCTCCTCTGAAACTCCCTCAAACACCTTAAAAAATCTACGTATCTGAAACACCTCCAATCTATATCGATGAAGTATAGTTCGCTGTATATGCTCTGCCAGATCAGAAATTCGGGAATCTCTTCGCCGGCTTTAACGATCAAATCCGGTGAACTCTTAATTTTAAGAAATCTTTCGATGTCACGTTCGTTAACGTCGTTCGGATCTATTTTGCCCGATTCGACGAGCTTGGCCAATTCCTTAACAGCATCGGTAATTTCATCCTTTCCCCCGTAACCTTCTATAAGATTCAGGGTTAATTTTCCAACTTTTTCGGACTCGACCCTCTTTTTCTTCCCTCTAAAGCAGACCGTAACTTCTTTAACATTAAACTTTTCACACCATTTTAAAAAATTTCTTAAACCGTTTTCGATGAAATCGTTATCGGCAACTATCATTATATGCTTTGGAGTTTTTCCAGATGAAAGCTTCTTTTCAAGTCTTCTCTCGTATATTTTTTTTATAAATTCTATCATCGACACAAATTCTTAAAAGCATGGTTAATTAAACCTTTGCAATGTTTATAGTTCCGACAATAGCGTTGGTATCCATACCGCTAAAGCCGATATACGCGATACTAATCCTGCTGATCGTTGCGATCTTATCTCGCAAGAGAGACAAGGTTTTGAGGGACGTATCCATACTTTCGACGCTTTTGCTCGCCCTAACATACCTCGGACTTTCGAAGCCGATAGTTTTGGCGTCGATGTTCATTCTGCTCGGACACAAATTTAAAAGAAATGTTATCTGGAACATACTAATTTACACGATTTTGGGTTTTGCTTTTTTCGTAATCTACGATCACTTCAATCATTTAAATTGGGGTTTGGAATACATAGTTTTTCTGTCTCTTATGGGCGGTCTTACGGCGTCGCTGATCGAAAGCGTAGGTGGTAACGAAGTCGTTATTCTGTTAGCCGTTGCTACGGTATATACGATCTTTCACATCTATGCCATAGAAGTTCCGTTGGATCAGCTTGCCGTTGCTTTTGCAATCTCCTTCATTTTGAGTCTACTCGCTACGAAATCCGGAGTCGCTGACGAAAGCGGGTTGCTGAGCGCGACGCTGATCGGAACCCTTACGATAGTTTTCTCCGACATAAGGTTCTTCGTAATTCTGCTTCTGTTCTACGGAATAGGATCTGCCGTGACGAAATACAAGTATTCCGTAAAGCTTGCGAGGGGGATAGCTGAGCAGGCTGGAGGTGCGAGAGGGTATGCTAACGTATTCAGCAACAGCCTTCCGGCTCTATTCTTCGTAATGAACTACGGAGTCTTCAAGTCCGATCTATTCTTGACAGCTTTCGTCGCATCGATAGCTACGGCTTTGGGGGATACCATGGCAAGCGAAGTCGGGAAGACGGCTGAAAAGGTTTATCTGATTACGAACTTTAAGCGCGTCGAACCGGGAGTTAGCGGAGGTATATCATTATTGGGGGAAATCGCCGCTCTGATGGGATGTTCGGTCGTGTGTCTTTCGGCAGTTTTGCTCGGAGTTCTAAGCGTTAAGCTCGCGATCGTCGCATTTTTAGCCGGATTCATCGGAGTTCACGTTGACAGCATACTGGGTGCAACGTTGGAAAAAAGGAGATATTTGAATAACGCCGGCGTTAACTTCTTAGCGACGCTCAGCTCCGGACTGTTCTGCTATCTCCTCCTCAAGTAGAAAGCCAAAGCCAACGCTGTTAATCCCAAAGCTAAGCTGAATCCCGGGATTTCGATGTTCGAAATCTGATGTATGTGGTGGTATGTGTGGACTCCCTCTTCCGGCGTCATCGGCGGGGCTTCGACCTTAACGAGCTCTCTTTCTGGGTAAGCCTTTGCTACAACCAAAATGAGCTTCGCGAGTCTCTCCGAAAGTTTGTAGTATGATATAGCCAAAGCTACATCCTTCTGAGTTTCCGCGAATTCGTAGTATGCTATCGGTAAGATGGGCGTTACGGCTTTCTCAGCTTCGGCCAAAGCGGCTTCAGCTGACTTCTTTGCAGATTCAAGCTTATCCTTTAGCATTTCATCGTTCGTGACACCTATGAACTCGATGGACAAGCTCGCCTTCGTAATCGCATCTATGCATGTTATAGCCGAACCGGCATAGAATCCCATGTCGAACTGTCTTCTCGCAAGATCCATCGTGTCTTCAGCACTGCTTATGAGGTTTGGATAACCTCCGATGGATCTCGCATATACGATGAGCGATTCGGCTTCTCTGAAGTAGAATTCCGCTCTCTTCTTCAGTTCTTCTCTGTTTATCGGAACATCCTCATTAATCGTGCTCAGTAGGGACAACCAAACCTTGGCGCTCTCGACTCTCTCCTTAGCTAAGGCTAAGTAGTTCAATGCTGTGTCGAAGTCTCCGCAGGTTTTTGCATCGAACAGATACTCTTCAGCCCAAGCTACCCTTTCCTCGGCGGCTCCGACGATCTGGAACGATTCCACACCCAAATTCTTGATGCTCTTGAGGTATTTCACCATATCGTCTATCTCCTTGCTGACGTTGTCGAATTCTCTGCTCAGATCATCGTAGTTGTTGATAGTATTGCGGTAATACAGGTATCTGAGTCTTATCTCCGCTTGGAAGTATTTCGATGTTGCCGTGTAGTAGTATCCCTTTTTGTAGTAATTGTCCGCCTCGTGAATAATCTGAATCGCCTCCTGAGGTTCCGTGAATCTCTCGACTATCTTAAGCATATGAAGGGTTCTGTTCTCCATGTTTATGGCAAGTATCTTAAGTAAGTTTGAATACTTAGATATGTTGAACGACGGTTTCGGTTTTTCAATCGTATAGCCGGTGTAATACCACAGAGCCTGCTCTATCGTGCTAACTTCGATGACCTTTACTCCGAGCTTCTTGCCCATTTCCACGAGATCTACGGGCTTCATCTTCGTCGTGATGATCAGGAAGGGACCCTGCTTTTTCACGACCCTCTCCTGAACATAAACTATCCTTTGACCCTTAGGAATTAGGAATATTTTAGCCCCAGCCTTAGCAGCTGCTTCAAGCTTATACGGAATTCCACCTACTGGCCCAATGAAGCCGTCTGGATAGATCATTCCCGTCATAAATACGTCTTTTCTGAGCGTCAGGTTCTTCAGTGCGGCGATAGTTGCGATCGTCATAACGGCTCCAGCCGAAGGACCTCCAACTATCGGCGCGTCGGCTTTTATCTCGTAGAAGAAGTCGTATTTGGTAAAGTCCAGCCCAAGCAGATCGCAAGCCGTCAAAGCGGCAAGCTGGGCGCTACCCTGCATGTCGATTTCGGTGTAGGGGACGATAGAAACGAAGACCTTTCCTGTTCCGGGCGTAACTATCACTGTAATGTTTATGACGGCTCCTTCGGGCTTTTCACCGGTTTTAACGGCAACTGCTTTAATATTAACAACTCTGGCGTTGACGAATTGTCCTTTTACGGGAATCAGCGGGAGCATCAGCGTTAGGATCAGCACAAGGGAAAGCGATCGACGCATAACTGAATTTTATTGCAATCGAACAAAAATCTTTTGGAGGTCTATATCGAATCGCTTGGTGTGGCTCATATTCAAATATAAAAGATGTCAGCCCAGCAGTATCTGACTGGTAGAATTCAAAAATTAAATCAGGGTTTCTATGATACCGTTCATCTCCTCAGCCTTCTCCTTCAAAATCTCCAAAGCCTTCCTCATTACAGTTCTAACTGGCAAAGCCCCTGTTCCTTCGACCGTGAAGATGTAGTTGTTCGTGTCCAAAACTTCTATCGCGTTCTCTTCGCAGTTCTTAACGCATTCCATGCACATCGAGCACTCCAAGATGTCTCCCACAACTATCTTACCGTCTTCAACTTTCAAAACCTTTCTCGGACAGACATCTACGCATCTCCCGCAGTTGTCGCAGTCGTCCTTGATAACTATTTCGGGAATAATCTTGTAAAAACATACCGAAACAGGTTGGAATTTTGCGTGCTCTTTTCCGGTTCCCAACCTCGCAACGGCTTCTATCATCAACTGCTGCCCTTCGTATAACTCGATAATGGGTATGTTGTCGAAGACCGGCTTAACTTCCGGATCGTCGGAAATCAAATCGCCGGAATATACTACCTTCGGACCTTCAACGTTCAGTCTGAACGATACTTGGCAGTTCGGACAGCCTTCGCCTCCGCAACTGCATTTGTCTGGCAGGTTGAACCTCTCCAAATCTGTCTTGATAGGAATCAAACCAATCCTATGAGCAATAATTTCATCATATAAGAATGATGTATTCATATAGAAGTCAACATAGTCGACAGCCATGGTAGGAACTAAACTCTTCATTGCCCTTCTGAACGAATTTGCAAGGGCTATTGGAGCATCGTAAAGTATAAACTTAACCTTAAATTCGTTCTCTTCGAGTATCTCGATTTTCATAGCTATACCCACACGAACTCTCTATTTAAAAGTTTGGTGGAAAATGAGGAATTAAACTCTCCTTCCCCTCTTACCGCCCGGCGGTCTTGTGCCGTCGTGCGGAATCGGCGTAACGTCTTCGATCCTTCCGATCTTAAGTCCAGCTCTCGCCAAAGCTCTTATCGCCGCCTGGGCTCCCGGACCGGGTGTTGTGTGCTTGTTCCCACCCGGTGCACGAACCTTTATGTGAACACCCTCGATTCCCTTCTCTTTAGCAATTTCAGCTGCTCTCAGAGCGGCTTGCATAGCCGTGTAAGGATTTCCTTCGTCTCTATCGGCTTTTACGATCATTCCGCCGCTGATCCTCGCAATGGTCTCGCTACCAGTTATGTCCGTGATCGTAATTATGGTGTTGTTGTAACTACTGAATATGTGAGCAATACCCCACCTACCCTTTTTCTTCTTCTCAGCCATAAATCACACCCCCTATGCAACTTCAACTCCTTCGGATTTCTTAGCGAAGGGCGAGTTCGGATAGTATCCGATCTTGCTTTCCTCATCCTTCTCAACGATGTAGCTCGGAGCGGTAACCCTTCTACCGTCAATCGCTATGTGTCCGTGAGTTATAAGCTGTCTCGCCTGCTTAATCGTTCTTGCAAGACCCAGTCTGTAAACCAGCGTCTGCAGTCTTCTCTCCAAGAAGTCTTCGACCGTAAGGTTCAGAATGTCATCGAGCGTTGCGTTTTCATCCAGCACACCCATCCTCGCAAGCCTCTTTATTACCGCCTGAGCTTTAGCCCTTGCGTATTCCCCCTCTTTACCCGGCAGATTTACCTTACCCAAGAGATCCCTCGCAACCCTTCTGTATTTTCTCAGGATGTTCTGGAATCTCCATAGTTCTCTCTTGTTTCTCAGCCCATACTTAATTACAAGTTGAGCCTCCCTTTCAAGCCTGACCTTATCCCAAGGGTGGGGGGGAGTAACATACTTCTTCCTATGCCTTTTTGGATCGCCCATTCAATCACCTCACTTCTTCTTCCTAACAACTCCAACCGTCATACCCTTTCTGCCGGTAGATCTCGTCCTCTGTCCTCTAACCTTCTTACCCTTGGCGTGTCTTACACCTCTGTAGCACTTGATTCTGATCATCCTCTCGATATCGATCATCCTCGCAAAGTCGACATCCTTGGCAAGCAGATGGAGGTCTTTGCCCGAATAAGGATCCTTTCTCCTGTTGAACATCCAAGACGGGATGTGCTGTTCAAGTTCCTCCTCGACGAACTTCCTTAATCTCTCTATCGTTTCGTCGTCGAGCTCACCGAGCTTCTTATGGGCGTCCAAGCCCAATGCGTTGACTATAGCCCTTGCCATCCTTAAGCCAATCCCCTTTATGCCGGTGAGAGCTATCATGACGCTCTTATTACCATCCAAATCCGTATCCGCAATCCTGACAATATGCTTAAACTCCGTCATTTCATCACCGCTAAGAGAACCGAATATTAAAACGATATTTAAAAGTTGTTGCTCGATGGTATATTAATCTCTGCACAGATGTGAAGGGTAATGTTAGGTTACGCCTACTTTTAAAATTTCAATTCGAACATTGCAATGGTTTAACTATGATTTACATTGAGCGGACTTTTTAATTAGCTAAATTACTCGACCCCAAGAGTTATTAATTTAATTTTTTATAAAAGTATAAAAATGCTGTCGGATGATACTGCATAGATCTCGACATTCAATTTTTTAGCCTCCAAAATCACTTCTTTCCCTATTCTCTCATCCAAAACTCCGAAGACTATCCTGAGCCTTCTTCCCGTTAATATCGGGCTTTGGATTATCCTATCCCACAGCTTTTTGATCTTCTTCAGCTTTCTGAGCAACCTCCTTTGATCGGTCTCGATCTCGACGAAGATAACTTCGTCATCCTTAACTATAACCGCATCCGGTCTATATCCGATCTTCGAGAGTTTCGTCTGCTCCGATTCTAAATAGCAAGTTCCACCGCCTTTCATGAGTTCTTCGATGAGCTTAACCTTTGCGGAGTAGTGATCTAACCCTTCCGTGCTCTTTCTCCTAAAGCTTTTGAGTTCTCTAACTGCAATCCTTAGCTCTTCGATCGCCCTTTCAATAGATTTGAAGTTCACTAACCTGTTAATGTTCTCCAACTTTTCTACGATTTCTTCAAGCTCCTTCCTTACTCTTTCAGTATCTCTCTGCATCTTCTCACGATCTTATCCAATTCAACCAAAGCCTGAATCGGAGTTAGATTAACGACCTCAATTTTTGCTATCTCCCTCAAAAACGATGCGATGCTCCCATCTAAATCCGAGCTTCTCATCTCAAGCAACTCGAAAGCCCTTTTTATAACCTCCTCCGGCAGATTCGCCATGCTTGCAACCTTAATTCCGTAGCTCTCGCTCGAAGCTCCTCTTCTAATTTTCCTATCGAATTCAATCTTACCGTTTTCTTCTTTAATTCCAAAATGGTAATTCCTCACACCCTCAAGCTTGTTTTCGAGCACTGAAAGCTCGTGGTAATGGGTTGCGAACAGAGTCTTGGCTCCTATTCTGTCGTGAATGTATTCCACGATAGCCCAAGCCAAGCTTAAGCCGTCTTTGGTGCTCGTACTCTTTCCCACTTCGTCGAGCAAAATTAAGCTTCTATTTGTGGCGTTTCTGAGTATCTTTGCTATCTCATCCATTTCAACCATGAACGTGCTGTAACCTCTGGTTATATCATCTACTGACCCTATTCTCGTAAATATTCGATCTACAATTCCTATAACCGCATAGCTTGCCGAAACGAAGCTTCCGATCTGCGCCAAGATTGTAATCAAAGCCACCTGCCTCAAGTAAGTTGACTTTCCGGCCATGTTTGGGCCGGTGATAATCAAAATTCTGCTGTTCTTTTCGAGAGTAACGTCGTTAGGAACGAATTTCGTCGTAAGTTCGACGGTAGGATGCCTTCCGTCCCTCACGATTATGTCGTAGCCTTCGTTCACCTTCGGGCGGGTGTAGTTGTATAGAACTGCAACTTCAGCGAGAGATGCTAAGACATCCAACTCAGCTATTTTGCTTGCGCAGTCTCTTATCCTATCCACATGCTTCGCCACTTCGTTCCTAATGCTCTCGAATATCTCATACTCAAGCGATTTTATCTTCTCCTCGCAAGCCAGTATCTTCTCCTCCCTCTCCTCAAGCTCCGGAATCGTATACCTCTCGGCATTAACGAGAGTCTGCTTTCTCTTGTAATGCTTCGGAACAAGCTTTATCTTCGACTTGGGAACTTCGATGTAGTATCCGAATACGGTGTTGTATCCAACTTTCAAGCTCTCAATTCCAGTCTTCCGTCTTTCCCTTTCTTCTATCATCTTTATAAAACTCTCATGCTCTCTCTTCAGATTCCTTAGCCTATCGAGTTCTTCGCTGAAGCCATCCTTGATTATTCCACCCTCCTTAACAGTTATGGGCGGATCATCGACTATAGCGGAATCTATAAGTTTGCACACATCGTCAAGCGTATCCAGATTGGATATTATGCTCTGAAGCTTTTTAGATGTAAAATTGAATTGCTTGAGCTTTGAAACAGCCTTAAGAGAATTTTTCAAAGCAACAAGATCCCTTGCGTTCGCAGATTTAAAGTCGATTCTGCTTACGATCCTCTCCAAATCGTAAACATCTCTCAGGATCTCCCTTATGTTCTGTCTCAAGAAGGATTTCTCCTTAAGTTCTTCAACAGCATCGAGCCTGCTTTCTATTTCGTCTATATCGAGCAGAGGTCTCTGAAGCCATTTTTTAAGCAATCTGCTACCCATTGCGGTTACAGTTCTATCCAAAACTTCGATCAGCGTACCCCTTCTGCTTCCGTCGATTATGTTCTTGCATATCTCCAGATTCCTGAGCGTCGTCGAATCCAGAACCATGTAATCTTGAGTCGAATACCTTTGCAATCTGAAGTTGAGAGTTTTAAGTAGAAGAGCATCCTTCACGTAGCTTAAAACTGCTCCACAAGCTCTGATGGATGCATTCGTGAGATCGAGATTCTTAGCTTCAGGAATCGACTCCAGAAGTTTTAGAGCATTTTCAAGTGAGAATTTTTCCTCCTCAACCTTATGGACGGTTTTAACGATTTTTCTTATTTCGTTCGCAAAATCCTCATCGAAATCATCCGGAATTATGCACTCAACAGGATTGAACTTCAAAATTTCGGCTATGACTTCGTCCTTCGACGATACTGTCGTGGTGAAAAACTCACCGGTTGAAACGTCCAAAAATGCAATTCCATAGCCGTCATCCTCAACGACAGCCATCAGGTAATTATTTTCTTTCGTGAGAAGCTCCTCTTCGATAAGAGTTCCGGGAGTGATTACCCTAACAACTTCCCTTTTAACTAAACCTTTCGCTTTGGAAGGATCCTCAACCTGCTCGCATATCGCAACTTTGTAGCCCTTCTCAATTAGCCTCTTTATGTATGGAAAAACCGCATGATGAGGAACCCCAGCCATCGGATGCTTTTTATCTCTGGAAGTCAGAACTATGCCCAACTCCCGCGATGCTATCTCCGCATCTTCATCGAATAGCTCGTAGAAGTCCCCTACTCTGAAAAATAGTAGGGCGTCCTTATATTTTTGCTTAATTCTATAATACTGTTCCATCATTGGCGTCAGCTTTTTCATTCAACTCAAGCGTTCGGCAAACAACTATATAAATGATGATTACCGAAAAGCAATTTATCTCATAAAATCGAAGTTTAAATTGTGCCCCGAAGAAAGAAGTGCAGATGGGTTTCGCTTGAACTGCCGAGTAAAATCGAAGGGGAGATAGAGATCTCGGCGGATGAACTTGAAGCTATAAGGCTTGCGGATGTGGAGGGGCTGAGCCAAACCGAAGCCGCTAAACTCATGGGTATCAGTCAACCCACTTTCCACAGAATACTTAAGGAGGCAAGAAGGAAGATAGGTAAGGCTCTGATCGAGGGGCTGAATATTAGGGTTGTTGGAGGTGAGCACATAATGAGGAGGTTTAGGTGTTTTGACTGCGGTCATGAGTGGGAGGAACCCTTCGGGACCGGAAGACCCGAAGCATGTCCGAAGTGTGGTAGCCCTAACATCCACAGAATAGATGCCGGAAGGGGAAAGGGCGGTGGCGGAGGTGGAAGAGGTAGAGGCTGGTGCGGAGGCAGAGGTAGGTTAGAATAGTTGACAACTCAAAGATTTAAATATCCGAAACCAATCTTAAGGCATGTTTGAAAGGATTCTATTCGCAACCGACTTTTCGGAACCCAATCTGAAAATATTGGATTTTCTGCCGGAATTTAAAGAGATAGGAACCGAAGAAGTTGTTGTGGTTAGGGTGATCAATTTAAACAGGGTTGTAGGTGTTGCGGGCGGTATAAACATAGACGAATACATCGAAGAGTGTAGGAGGGAAGCCGAATCTAAGCTTACCGAGATCGTCGGCAGAATCGAATGTTTGGGATTGAAGGCGAAGCCTATAATTCCAATTCCAGCCGGTGATCCGGTAAACGAGATCATCAAGGCGGCAAAGGAAAATGATGCGAAGCTGATTCTGATGGGTTCGAGGGGAAGGGGAATAATCAAGGAGATTCTGCTCGGTAGCGTTTCCGAAGGCGTTGCGAGGAAGTCGGACATTCCGGTGATGGTGATAAAGCACAAGACAGAAGTTAAGAGGTTGTTCGGTAGAATTCTCTACGCCCACGATCTGAAGGAACACTCCGAAAGGGTTATGAAATATGTCAAGTTCATTGCCGATAAAATCGGTAGCGAAATAGTCCTCGTCCACGTCGTTGAGAAGGGGGAGAAGTTGGCTGAGGAAAAGCTCAGGATCGTTGAGGACGAGTTGAGCGGATATAAATTTAAAACGATTGTTCGACACGGAACACCGCATAAGGAGATTTTGAAGGTATGCAACGAGGAATCCGCAACATCCGTATTCATAGGAGGCGGAGTTCCGGAAACCGTAACCGAAAAACTCTTGGGAAGCACGGCTGATGCTATTTTGAGATATTCAAAGGTTCCAGTTTTTATTGCCAAGTCTTAACCTTTTTATTTCCATAATTCTTAATTTGGTGGATGACCGTAAAGCAACTTATAGAAGAGGTCGAAAAAGCCACTATAACGGCTGTTGAGAATCGGCACAGATTTTTGGTGATGATCTGCTCAGAAAATGCAGACGACAGAATCTTCAGACTTGCAAAGAGGGTTTACAGAAGATACTCCAAGGTGAAGGCTAAATTTGGGAAGGAGGACGAAGAAAGAGAAATACTCATCGCCGGAAGGTCATCCTTCTTGGAAAAAGCTCAGAAGTTTTTTTCCGGTAAGTTTGTTCACTATAAGGAATCTCCGTCCGTCTTGGGCGAAACTTATTCTTCCCTTCTAATCGACTTCACCGAAGGCTTTCACCCCAACGATTTGGGGATAATAGTTGAGACTATAGCCGAAGGTGGAATTATAATCGCAATTTCGCCTCCCATCCATGCTTGGAACAATCTGATAAGCAAGTGGCACGAAGAACTGGTTAGCGAGCCTTACAGCGTTGAAGATGTGGTTCCCCGATTCTACAGACGCTTTATAAGAAGGACACTTCAGGCTGAGGGAATAATAGTGTTCGATGCGGACAAGAGGGAGGTCGTAAAGAGATACGAATTCAGAAAGGTCGAGAAATCGAGAGAGGAAATAAGGATTCCAGAAGAGGAGAGGGAAATAAACAGGAAGCTATACAAGCTATGTGCCACGCAGGATCAGGTTAGGGTGCTCGAGCTGTTCGAACACTTCTTCGACAGAAAGAGGGATAGAAAAGCGGTGGTTATTACAGCGGACAGGGGAAGAGGAAAAACCGCTGTTCTCGGAATTGTGACGCCATACCTAATATGGCGAATGTATAAGGTTTTAAAGAGGCCAGTTAGGATAATGGTCGTTGCTCCCACTCCTTATGCCGTCCAAACTTTTTTCAAGTTCCTGAAGAAGGGGTTGGTTCGTTACGGAATCAAATACAGAGTTAAGGAATCGAACGGACTCACTACAGTAATAAACTCGAAGTTTGCGAGGGTTGAGTATGTCGTTCCGAGGAGGGCTATGGTCGAAAAGGATTTAGCAGACATAGTGATAGTCGACGAAGCCGCCGGAATAGACGTTCCGGTTTTGTGGAAGATCTCCGAAGGAGTGAAGTATATTATTTTCTCGACAACCATCCACGGATACGAAGGAGCCGGAAGAGGGTTCAGCATAAGATTTCTGAGAAAGCTTGAGAAGGACGAGACGATAGAGATCGAAAAGATACATCTGACGGAGCCTATCAGATACGGAAAGGGTGATCCGATCGAGAAGTGGTTATACGATGTTCTACTGCTGGATGCACAGCCCGCCGAGTTGACGGAGGAAGATGTAAACACAATAAGGGAAGGGAAGCTCGATTTCGAGTTCTTGGATAAAGATAAGCTATTCGCCGATGAGAAGTTGCTCAGAGAGTTCTTCGGAATATACGTCTTAGCCCATTACAGGAACAGACCTTCGGACATAGTTATCTTAGCCGATATACCGAACCACTTAGCCTTCAGGGTTGCAGTGAACGGTAAAACGGTTTGTTCTCTGCACGTAGCTGTCGAGGGTAAGATGGACGACGAGACGATAAAAAAGATGGCTGAAGGTTACAAGCCGAGGGGGCAGATAATTCCAGATCTGATCTTAAAGCACTATTGGGATTACGAGTTTCCAAAGCTCGTTGGAATCAGAATAGTCAGAATCGCCACGCATCCGAGCGTGATGAACATGGGAATTGGAAGCTTCGCCTTGCAGAAGATCGTGGAGTGGGCGCAATCGAAAGATATGGATTGGGTTGGTTCAGGCTTCGGAGTCTCGCCTGAGTTGATGAGGTTCTGGATAAAGAACGGATTCTATCCGGTTCACATTACACCGCAGAGAAACGAAGTTTCTGGGGAGCATACGCTCGTAGTCATAAGGCCACTAAAACCCCACGTATACAGCAAGGTTGAGGATATAAATGCGGACTTCACGAGGAGGCTGATCGAATACCTAAGCGATGAACTGAGCGATTTGGAAACCGAAACCGCTGTAGGCTTACTCAGAAGTCTCATGAAGGATGCCAACATTCCAAAGCCTGAATTCGGAAGGGTTGAGAGGAAGAGAATAAAGAAGTATTTCCACGGGATGAGTCTCTACGAATACGTATCGGATGTCGTAAGACCTCTCGTAAGGTATTATTACTCGAAGACAGACCGAATCGATTTGAGTGATGAAGAAGAGATCCTAGTGGTCGGCAAGTGCCTTCAGCTAAAGAAGTGGAGAGAGTTTGGAGAGAACTTTAAAGTCTACAAGGCTTTGCTCAAAGCTCTGAAGAAGATATGGGAGTGGTTCAGCGAAGAGGTATGATTTAAAAATGCGTAGTGGTATTGTCCATCATGATCACGGCAGTAGAGGGAGTCAAATGCTACGGAATCAAGGAAGGAAAGAACGGATTGGGGATAGTCGTTTGTAAGGGGAAGGTTGCGGGGGTTTTTACGAAGAACAGGTTTAAAGCCGCTCCGGTTGTAATCACTCAGGAGCACGTTAAGTATGGGGAAATAGAGGGGATAATCGTAAACAGCGGAAATGCTAACGCTTTTACCGGGGAAGAGGGTTTGAGAAACGCGAAGAGGATGGCTGAACTCCTTGCGAAAAAGCTGAAAGTTCCGATTCACAAGATCGCGGTAGCTTCGACGGGCGTAATAGGAGTTCAGTTGGACATGGAATGGATAGAAAGTAAGTTCGAGGAGGTCTTTGCAAACCTTGGAACGAGCAGAGAACATGCTTTAAGCTTTGCAAAATCAATCATGACGACCGATTCCTTTCCGAAGGAATGTTTGATTAGAGATCGATTTACGATAGCTGGCGTTGCCAAGGGGGCTGGAATGATCGCTCCAAACATGGCTACGATGCTCGCTTTCATATTCACGGATGCGGACTTCGAGCCCGAAGAGCTTCGCGATATGCTTAGGAAAGCCGTAGATAGATCTTTCAACGTTACGGTTGTGGACGGAGACACTTCAACGAACGACATGGTTTTGCTGATAGCAACTGGAAAAAAGAAGGTCGATAGGAGGATTTTCGAGAAAAGGCTGACGGAAGTTTGCATGGATCTTGCGAAGAAGATCGCAAGGGATGGTGAAGGAGCGACTAAATTCGTTGAAATTAGAGTCGAAGGGGCTAAGAACGATGAAGATGCTTTTAAAGCGGCGAAAACGGTGGCATCTTCGTTGCTAGTAAAAACAGCCATATTCGGAAACGATCCGAATTGGGGTAGGATCGTAGCAGCTTTGGGTTATTCCGGCGTTGAGGTTAGCGAGAATCTCGATCTTTCGATTGAGGGCTTTAAGGATGGTAACGCCGTGGGTAGCGTAGATCTCGTTAGAAACGGAAGATCGATGACGAACGAGAATAAGGCAAGAGAGATAATGGAGAAAAGCGATGAAATATTGCTTAAAATCGATCTTAAGGTTGGAAAGGGCAAGGGCTATGCGTTCGGATGCGATTTGAGCTACGAATACGTAAGAATAAACTCCGAATACACCACCTGAGAGGTGTCGGTATGCAGTTCGATTTAAACGTCGGAAGGAACTTCGTTCGAGTTTACGCCGAGAACGTGGTAGTTATCTGCCACGGATTGCCTTACGAACCATCTTCGGTAATCGCTAAAGGTTACGATAAGCTCGCGGAATTCTTCGCATGTAAGGGATTAAATTCCGTTATCTTCGACTTCTCCGGAACGGGCTTGAGCAAAGGATCGTTTAGCATCTCGAACTGGGTAGAAGACCTTATAAATTTAATCGAAAAGTTTAAATTCGTTCACTTGGTTGCGTTCAGCTTGGGCGGTGTGCCGGCAGTTTATTCAGCCCAGCTGGATAACGTAAAGAGCTTGGTGCTTGTTGCAGTCCCATGCAGTTTTGACATGCTTAGGGAGGATATGCTTATTCAGGCTCATGCGAACGCGAAGCTCAGGGGTAGTTTAAAGGGTATTGGCGACCTCGAGAAGTTCTTAGAGAAGTTCAAGCGAGATATGGAAGAATTTGAACCTAAGAGGTGGATAGAGGAAATAAGAAAGCCCGTTCTGTTCGTTCACGGGACTGAAGATGATATAGTGCCATTCGAAAGCAGTAAGATGATGTTTGAGCTCGCTAAAGAGCCGAAGTATTTTGTGAAGGTGATAGGCGGTCATCACAGGCTGAGAGAGTATGAGAATGTCATGGATACTATTGCCAACTGGGTTGCCGTGCATTACGCCGGCGGAAGGTTTGAAGGTAAGATTTTGGAATTAGAGCAGAAATAGGGAAAATAAGACGGCGAAAACGCCGGTAAGAAATATTCCGTCGAAGGTTCCGGCGCCACCTATGCTTACGACACCGCTACCTATCTTTTCTATGTCCTTCAGGTGAAGTATATCCGCACCGAACAGAGCGGATAGAACTCCGGCAGAGAAGGCCATTTTCGGCAGAAGCCATATCGGAAGTTTGAATGCCAAAACGACCAAGTAGCTCATGCATGCTGATAGGAGGGGAGGTATGAACATCGGAACCGCTATACCCAATCCGGGAACCGGTTTTGCGTAGAAGTATATTAAAATCGAGCATACGACAAACGTTATCAGCCACGGGACTATCGGTAACTCGGTCAGAAGTTTTAGGGCTAAGATTGAAGGCAGGATACATCCGCCCAAGTTTACCGCTATAACTATCCTCCGTCTTTCCGCAATGGTATAATAAATGGAACCGAAAATGTAGTATCGACTCACTACAACCTTCCCCTCCTTTTCGTATATGGGAATATTTATAAAACTGCCCAAGATTATTAGCGTAAAAACCGTAACCGCATCGAGATAGTTCAGTCCGAATACTATTTGAAATACTTTGGGCGTTGTTAGAACGAACAAAAGCGTGAAGAAGGGTAAAACTATGAAGAGGAAGAAAAACGGAAGGAGTAACGGCGGAAAAACGTATCTCCTCATTTGATCTTCCTCTTGTCTATAACTATGTAGTCGCTTATAGCCTTTACACTGTCGAACGGTATCACGTAAAGTCCGTCTTCCATCTTCAGCCCGGGAATCTCCCTTATCGGCTTAACGAGCAAATGAAGAAGAGTTCCGGTCTTCAGATCCACCATGATATTATACAACTGCCCGACAACTGTTCCATCCGAAAGCGTTACGGTCTTCTTCGCTAAAGATCTTGCGGTGATCATAACAATCACCAAGGATGAGTTGAGCAGAAAAATATTTAAATTTAGCCATAACCTATGAAAGTCTTCGCGGAAACTTTAGCCCTATCTCTCTTAGCCTTCTCTTCGAATCTCTCGTAGAAGCTGAGCATCGACTCGTTGACGCTCGGCTTTATCTTCTTTAGAGCTTCGAGAAAGTGCCTCATCTCGACCTTCTCCGCGTTTATGTTCTCTCTTAAGGCAAGCATCACCGCTTCCCTGCACACCGCTTCGATATCCGCTCCGACGTAGCCTTCCGTGAGCTCGGCGAGTTCCTCCAAATCGACATCATCAGCTAGAGGCATGTTTCTCGTGTGAATCTTGAATATCGCCAACCTGCTCTTCTTGTCTGGAGGCCTGACGTAAACGAGTCTGTCGAATCTTCCCGGTCTGAGCAAAGCGGGATCCAATATGTCGGGTCTGTTAGTCGCTCCGATTACAACTACGCCCTCGAGCTCCTCCAGACCGTCCATTTCGGTCAGCAACTGGTTGACAACCCTCTCAACAGCCCTGTTTCCTTCATCGAGTCCTCTCATCTGTGCTATTGCATCGATCTCATCGAAGAAGATTATGCACGGAGCAACCTGCCTTGCCTTCTTGAATATCTTTCTAACAGCTTTTTCGCTCTCTCCGAGCCACTTATTCAGCAATTCTGGACCCTTAACGCTTATGAAGTTCGCTTCGGCTTCATTCGCAACGGCTTTAGCTATGAGGGTTTTTCCGGTTCCCGGTGGGCCGTAAAGAAGAACTCCCTTAGGCGGTTTGATTCCGAACTTCTTGAACTTCTCAGGATACTTAAGAGGCCATTCTACGGCTTCTATTATCTCCCTCTTTATGTCTTCAAGCCCGCCGACGTCGTTCCAAGTAACCTTCGGCACCTCAACGAGCACCTCCCTCATCGCCGAAGGCTCGATCTCCTTCAATGCTTCCTTAAAGTCGTCCATCGTAACCTTGATGGATTCGAGAACCTCTATCGGAATTTCATCGCTGTTTAAGTCGATCTTCGGCAGATACCTCCTTAAAGCCTTCATTGCCGCCTCCTTGCAAAGGGCTTCGATGTCCGCTCCGACGAAGCCGTGGGTCTGATCCGCTAAATACTTCAGCATGGCTTTGGTTATCTCCCTCTCAAGCTCGGTAATTACTTCAGGCGGTAGCAACCTCTCGACTATTTTCTTTATCTCATCCTTCTTCTCGGCATCTTTGACTTCATCGTAAGCTATCTCCAACTTTTCGAGTATTTCCTTGTTGCCGTCTTCACTGTAACTTCTGTGCAAGCTCCTCAGAGCTTCCAATACAAACTCTCTATCGTATTCTGGCTCTAAAGGCATGTTTCTTGTGTGAATCTGAAGGATCTCAAATCGACCTTCCCTATCTGGAACTCCGATTTCGATCTCTCTGTCGAATCTTCCCGGCCTTCTCAAAGCTGGATCAATGGCATCTATTCTGTTCGTAGCTCCGATGACTATCACTTGTCCCCTCTCTTCAAGACCGTCCATCAAAGCGAGTAGCTGAGCTACGACCCTCCTCTCAACTTCTCCAGTAACTTCATCCCTTCTCGGAGCGATGGCATCGATTTCGTCTATGAATATTATGGAAGGAGCGTTTTCCTTAGCTTCCTCAAATATCTCTCTTAACCTCTGCTCCGATTCTCCGTAGAACTTGCTCATGATTTCCGGACCGTTGATTGTGAAGAACGATGCCCCTATTTCATTTGCAACAGCCTTAGCAATCAGAGTCTTACCGGTTCCCGGTGGGCCGTAAAGAAGAACGCCTTTGGGCGGATCTATGCCGAGCCTCTGGAAAAGCTCCGGATACCTCAGCGGTAGCTCTATTATCTCTCTCACCTTCTGCAGTTCTTCCTTAAGACCTCCTATGTCTTCGTAGGTAACTCCGGCCTTCCCGAATCTCTCGAATCCCTTAGCGGGGCGATCTCTGTAGATGACCTTCGTCATCTCGTCTATTATAACCGGTCCCTTAGGCTCGGTCTTAACCGCAACGAAAACCAAAGCCTGATTCTGGTTGTATCTTCCGAATCCGGCTAAAGCCGGAGCGCTAACCAAGGGAACGAGATCGCCTTCAACGACGGGTCTTTTTAAGAGCTGGTGCTTGAGGTATTCGCCGATATCCATTCCGTAAACTCTGAAATCCATCTTTCGAAGGGGTGCGAGAATTACAACTTTAGCGGGCTGATAATCCGCACGGCGAACCTTAACTATATCCCCAACGCCGACACCGGCATTTTCTCTGATGAATCGATCGATCCTAATTATGCTCTTACCCCAATCCCTCTTCGGAGCCCTCCAAACCTTAGCGACGGTCTTCCTTCTACCCTCAATTTCTATGATGTCTCCGGGAGATATTCTGAGCTTTAACATCGCATCGGGGTCGAGTCTTGCGATTCCCCTCCCCGAATCGCTCGGATAAGCTTGATTTACTTTGAGCGTTATTTCCATGGCTACCACCCTACAATATCTTAAAATTCGCACAACTATAAAAAGACTTATGGTGCGATTAGTTCTGTTCGATATCGAACGAATATCGCTCGATGATTTTACATCAGCATTGATCGAGATCGCTCCGGATTGTCGGGAAGATGATGGCGTAGTCGACGAAATTTCCGCCAAGCTTACTGAATTTGATCGAGAGAAAATCGGAAAAGCTTGCGGAATTTTAAACTGCCTAAAGAGGTTGGGATTCGAGTTGTTCGTGAATCCGATTCCGATGCCGAATGATCGCTTAGCTCTAAAGGTTCTGGAGAAATCGGAAATAGAGGTGATTCCGGATAAAAGATCAGATATTTCTGCCGAAGTTGCCGCGATACTTTCTAAGTTCTGCAAAACGTTAAGACATCCCTTTAAGATCGTCGAAGTCCACGATTTTGAAGGATTCAGCGTAATATTCGGAGAGTATTTCGATTTCGATAGGATTGCCGTTCTCGAAACGAACGTCGATGATGTAAGCGGAGAAATATTAGGCAACGCTCTCAATAGGCTTTCCGAGATTTGCTTGGACGTTTCGGCGATCCAGTGCGTGGGGAAGAAAGGCAGACCGGCGGTAATAATCAGGGCTTTGTGTAGGCTGGACGATGTAGAAAGGGTGGCAAAAGCCATGATGAAAGAAACCGGAAGCTTGGGAGTTAGAATTGTTCCTGTGAACAGAATAATCGAGCGGAGAAGAATCGAAGATAGGGAGGTCGAAATCTTCGGAAGAACGTTTAAACTCAGAGTTAAGTATTCATCATCTTCTATTTTAAAGCCCGAGTTCGAAGACGTCAAGAAAATCGCTGAAGAGTTAAATCTACCGCTTTTGGCGGTTTATAAAGAGGTTCTCAGAAAACTCTAACGTTTATTTACAGTCCGAAAAATTGATCACCGATGAAACTTCCGACCGGCAGTAAGTGCTTGGATTCTTTGCTCGACGGTGGTGTCGAAACCGGCACGATTACGCAGATTTACGGTTCAAGCGGGACGGGTAAAACTTCCATATGCCTCATGCTCGCTTACAACACCGCCCAATCGGGCTTAAAGGTGGTTTATATCGATACCGAAGGGATTTCGCCGGAAAGGGTGTCTCAGATTTTTCAGAACAAGGACGCGTTGAAGAACGTATTCATATACGACGTCATAGACTTCAAACAGCAGAGTTCCGCAATAAAGGAGTTAGCGAAGCTCTGCAAGGATGAGGAGATTAAGCTCGTGATCGTCGATTCGTTCACGTTTCTCTACAGGAGTGAGCTTGAGGATGTTGAGAGGCAGATCAAGATAAAGCGCGAGCTCATCGCTCAGCTAACTTTCCTGCTGGGATTGGCGAGAAAGTTCGATTTGGCTGTGGTTATCACAAATCAGGTTTTTACGGACGTAAAGACCGGAGAGGAGAAACCGTTGGGAGGGCCAAGCATAGACCATATATCGAAGGTTATAATAGGCTTGGAAAGGCTGAACAAGCATAGAAGGGCTGTTTTGGTTAAACATAGGTCTAAGCCGGAAGGTATTAGTTGCACGTTCATGATTACGGATAGAGGTATCGAACCTTAAGCTGACTGTCGATTTTATGTATTCTATATTTTTCAGCATAATCATATACATATATTTCTTTAAAAATCCATAACTTCATCAAGTATTCACATATCGTGGGCACTCCTTTAACCAATCGGCGAAATCTTTAAATATCCGATCCCATTCAACTAATTCTGCCGACGGCCATAGGGATCGGGGAAACACCCGGACTCATTCCGAACCCGGAAGTTAAGCCCGATCCCGTTCCGCGTTGTACTGTGCTCCGAGAGGGCACGGGAAGCGCGGAAGCTGTCGGCACCTCTACACTTCTTATAAAATTAAAAATGACAAAACATTAATACTACTTAATCACCACTCTCTGATGCAATGAAGAACGTTGAGAAGGCTGTGGTCGTATTCGTTATGCTCATCGGTTTTGGTATGCTGATACTCTCGTTGATTTCGATGTATAACGATCTTTCTAACGGAAAACCGCCGGAATACTATGCCGTCGACTTCCTGTTTTTCTCATTTAGCTTGGTGTTGATTGGAGGAGGTCTGAGGCTATACAAAAGGATACTCGCGTATGAAGCGTTGGCAGATTCCGTGTTTGACGAAATTCTTTACAATCGGCTTAAGCCGCTTTTGGAGCAGGTTGCATTCAGCACGGCTGAGATAGACGAGGTCAAGACTAAGCTATCGGAAATTGAAAGTGAAATTAGAAGTATCGAGGAGAAGGTGGCGAAGGGTCCTACACCGGGCGAAACTTTACTGATCCGTAAGGTTACGTTTTACGTTAAGACTATAATGGTGGCTATGCTCTTCTTCGGAATATACCTGTTCATGATAAACTTCATACTGCCATACGAAGTTTTCCTATACGTCGTCTTATACGTAATATGGTGGGTATTCATAACGGGTGAGTTCAACATATTCGATAAAATGGATGCGTGGATAATACTGTGCATTCCCATCCTGATAGTTCCGTCCGCGGCGATAATCTTAAATTCGGTTTTCGGCATCGTGACGGCCAGAGTGGTTGTATTTTGGACGGCCCTCCTTTACGCTTACCTTTACTACCGATACGCCAAAAAGATCGCCGTATTACCGAAGGAGGAGGAGTGGAATTTCTCAGCTAAGGCAAGAGAGATCATGAAAAAGATAATGAAGTAGTGTGTTATGCCAAAACAGTGTTAAAATTCATGATATTTCTAATCTCGAAAAGTTTTTAAATTGATTTCGTGCTATCATTCGTGCCGGTAGCAGACTCACCAGTTCAACGAACAAAAAATGGCTGTTGTGAGACCATGACGTTAGATAAATTGGAGGAGAGGAAGGAGCAGTTAGAGAAAGAATTGCAGGAGTATATTGAAAAAAGAGACCAACTGAATAAGGCCGCTAAGGAGTTCAAGTCGAAAAGGGATCAGCTGAATCAGGAAGTAAAGGAATTGATTGCCAAAGCCAAGGAACTGAAAGCTAAGAGAGATGAATTCAACGCTAAGGCGAGGGAGCTTAAGAATCAGAAGAACGGGCTTTACAAGGAGATCGACGCTCTCTACAAGGAACTCGATAAACTCAGAAAGAGCATAGATAAGGGCGGAAGACCGCTCGGAGAGATAGAAAAGGAAATTAGGAGGCTCGAATTCAAACAGCAGACATCCGTTCTAACTATCGAAAAGGAGAGAATTCTGGTAGAGAGAATTGCAAGATTGAGAAGGGAACTCGAAGAGAGAAAGCAACAACTCGAAAAGCATGAGGAATTTAAGAAGTTGATCGCAAGGATAAGGGAACTGAAAGCGAAGGTCAGAGAAATTCATCAGGAGATGATGAAGTTCGTGGAAGAAGCCGATAAGTATCACGAAGAGATGGTCAAGGTGTTCGACGAGGTAGATCAGAAGAGGAAGCTCGCGGACGAGATGCACGAGAAGTTCTTGGAAAGCAAAAGGGAAGCAGACAGATGCCATGCCGAGATTCTGAGAATCAGGAGAGATCTCAGAGATCTCGACAAGGTCATCAAAGCGCTAAAAGCGAGGATGGCAAAGAGCAAGGAGGAAAGGGAGAAAGAGGAGCTTATCAGAAAGGCGAAGGAAATCTACGAAATGTTCAAGAGAGGAGAGAAGATCGAGACAGAAGACCTACTACTGCTCCAGAGGGCTGGATTAATATAATTGTTTTTAATATTTATTATCTTAATTCAAGCATTAAAGATTTATTTGGGAGTATAGACATAAATCTGTGAACAGTGAAGACATCAGATTCAACATACTTCGAATAATAGCTTTGCTTGTCGGAACCATCATATTTGGAACGTTTGCTTATCATTTTCTCGAAGGTTGGCCCCTTTTCGACTGCCTTTACATGACCGTAATAACGATCACGACCACCGGTTACAGAGAAGTCGGTAAGATGGGTGTTTACGGAAAGATACTATCGATGTTTCTGATGTTTTTCGGTGTCGGAATTTTCATGTATAGTATCAACGTTTTGGTTCCCGCTCTTGTCGAAAGAAGGATCAGAAGGTGGGAAAAGATGCTTGAAAAGATTAAGGATCATTACATAATCTGCGGATTCGGTTTGATGGGGAGGGAAATCGCGAAGGAACTCGGAAGGGATAGGGTGGTCATCATCGACAGAGACATAAACAAGGTTGAATCTGCGAAGATGAAGGGATACATAGCGATCCACGGCGATGCGACGGATGAGGACATACTCGAAAAAGCCGGAGTTAGGAGGGCTAAGGTCATAGTCGGGTGCATGACGGACGTTTGCAACGCTTTCGCGCTATTGGCGGCGAAGGATCTAAATCCGAACATATACACCATAGCGGTTTTGAGGAATCCGGAAGCTGAGAGGAAGTTGAGGAGGGTCGGAGTTGATCTTATACTATCGCCATACAAGGACGTTGCGAGGAAGGTGTTCGCCATGCTCATGAGACCGGCAACGGTGGAGTTCATAGAGACGATAATGGGCAGGAAGGGAGATTCCTTCTTACTCGAGAAGATAGTCCTCGAAAGAGGCGAACTAATAGGAAAAACCCTCAAGGAGTTGGATCTGAGAAGGAAGTTCGGATGCATGGTCGTAGCGATCGCGAGAAATGGAAATTTAATCCTTCCTGATCCGAACATAAGGCTTGAGAAGGGAGACGTTCTGTTCGTTATAGGAAAGGAAAAAGATTTGAGAAAACTCGACAAGTTGATATGAAGCTGAAGATCGAAGCTTATCTGAAGCTGAAAGCAACCATAGATGAGTTGATAGAGAGATCAGAAGAGGGAGCGGTTATTATCGTTGAAGGCAAAAACGATATAAGATCTCTGAGAATGTTGGGAGTCAAAGGGGAGATTCTGGCATCATCGAATTACTCGAACGCCGAATTGGTTGATCTGGTGGGACGCAGGGAGGTCATCATACTGACGGATTGGGACAAGAAGGGCGAAGCTCTGAAGGACGACCTGGTGATGAAGTTCTCTTCTTGGGGTGTGGTTCCGAACGTCGAAATTAGGAGGAGAATTTTTTCGATAATCGGCAGAGAAGTTACGGAAGTCGAAGATTTAGCGGATTTCATGTTTAAGCTTGAGCATCAATTTTAATATCTCGAAATCTAACGATCCGCATGATCAGCATAACTAAGATGGTAACCGGTGAGGCTACGGTATCGGGGAAGATCACGTATGAAGGGGACGGAAGTTACGTTCCAAAGAAGCTCGTAGAGCTGAGCAAAAGCTTCAAGCCCGTTGTGGTTTGGAATATCACAAAAGCCTGCAACTTGAGATGCGTTCACTGCTACGCCTCCGCAGATTCGGGCACGAGCGGTGAGCTCACGACTGAGGAGTGCAAAGCCGTCATAGACGATTTAGCCAACATGAAAGTTCCCTTAATCCTATTCAGCGGTGGAGAACCTCTGCTCAGGAAGGATCTTTTCGAACTCGCAAGTTATGCAAAAGAGAAGGGTCTTAAGTGCGCTCTATCAACGAACGGAACGCTGATAACTCCGGAAGTTGCCGAAAGGATTAGGGACGCGGGATTCGTTTACGTGGGAGTTAGCATAGACGGCATGCCGGAAACTAACGACAAGTTCAGAGGTGTTAAGGGAGCTTTTGAAAAAGCTTTTGAAGGGCTTTTGAATGCAAGAGATGCTGGATTGCTTACAGGAATAAGGTTTACGGTGACGAAGTTCAACATCAAAGACGTTCCGGCCGTTTTGGATCTGCTTGCAGAAAACGAGATTCCGAGGTTTTGCCTCTATCACTTGGTTCCTTCGGGAAGGGCCGATTTCAGCTACGATATAAACCTTAAGGAAAGGAGGGAGCTTCTGGACTGGCTTTTCGATAAGGCTATTGAATTGCACGATGAAGGTTGCAAAACCGAGATTCTGACGGTCGATAATCCGTGCGATGGAGTTTACGTCTGCCTTAAGCTTAAAGAGATCGATGAGGATCTTGCATCGAAAGCCTTCGAATTTCTTAAGTTCAGGGGCGGAGATAGAAGCGGGGCACAGCTTGCGAACATAGATATGCATGGAAATGTCCATCCGAATCAGTTCTGGTGGGATCATACGTGCGGGAACGTTAGGAAAGAGAAGTTCAGCGAAATCTGGCTTAATCCGAGGGACGAGCTTCTTATAAAGCTTAGGAATAAGACGAAGTATCTTAGGGGTAAATGCGGACGCTGTGCCTACAAGGATGTTTGCGGAGGATTCAGATTAAGAGCCTTAAGGGCTGGAGATCTCTGGGGAGACGATCCAGATTGCTATCTTAGAGAGGAGGAAATCCGCCATCGTATGATTTAAATACATCGCCGGACTTCTTAAAACATCATGATAGATGAAGACGCTCCGCTTCCGGAAATTAATATAGGATTGGTTGGTCACGTTGATCACGGTAAAACGACGCTGGTTGCCGCTTTGAGCGGTGTTTGGACTGACAGGCACAGTGAGGAGATAAAGAGAGGAATCACGATAAGGTTGGGTTACGCGGATGCAACTTTTAGGAAATGTCCGGAGTGCGAGCCCCCTCAGGCTTACACGACGGAAAGGATATGCCCGATTCACGGAGTTAAAACGGAAGTTCTTAGGACTGTAAGTTTCGTTGACAGCCCGGGACATGAAATGCTTATGGCTACCATGCTCAGCGGTGCCGCGCTGATGGACGGTGCCATCTTAGTTATAGCCGCGAACGAGAAGTGCCCCCGTCCGCAGACGAAGGAGCATTTGATGGCTTTGGAAATTATAGGCGTGGATAAAATCGTTATAGCTCAGAACAAGATCGATACGGTTCCGAAGGAGAGGATTTTGGAGAACTACCGCGAGATCAAAGAATTCATTAAGGGGACGATTGCTGAAAACGCTCCAATAATTCCGATCTCTGCCCAGCAGAAGGTTAACATCGATGCGCTGATCGAGGCGATAGAGGAGACGATTCCAACTCCAGAGAGGGATCTGGATTCCCCACCTCTGATGCACATAGCGAGGAGCTTCGACGTTAACAAACCCGGCACGAAGCCTGAAAATCTAATTGGTGGCGTAGTCGGAGGATCTTTAGCGAGAGGTAGGCTTAGGGTTGGAGATGAGATTGAGATAAAACCGGGGATAAAGGACGAAAGGGGGAACTGGCAACCACTTCATTCAGAAGTCGTTAGCATAATGGCTTCCGGCAGGAAGGTTGAAGAGGCAACGCCAGGTGGACTGATCGGTGTTTCGACGAAGCTCGACCCTGCTTTGACCAAAAGCGACGGATTGGTTGGTAACGTATTGGGACACCCGAACGAACTGCCTGACGTTCTTACGGAGTTTACGATGGATGTTCAGTTGCTTGAGAGAGTCGTAGGAGTTGAGAAGGAGATAAAGGTCGAGAAGATAAAGATGAACGAACCTCTGATGCTCGTAATCGGAACGGCTGTAACGTTGGGAACGGTAACATCAGCCAGAGATGACGTGGTTGAAGTCAAGCTAAAGAGACCGGTCTGCGCTGAGTCGGGCTGGAGAGTTGCTGTAAGCAGAAGAGTCGGCGGGAGATGGAGGCTGATAGGCGCGGGAACGATAAGGTAAGGTGCGCGGTTTTGGATACGAACGTTCTAATATATATTTTTACCGAGAGAGTTGACGTCTTTGCCCAGCTTAGAGAGTTGGGCTTCAACAAATTTGTAGTTCCGTCGAAGGTCGTTGAAGAGCTTAGAAATCTGTCCGTTTCTCTGACCGGCAAGGAAAGGCAAGCGGCAAGATTCGCGTTGAGCTTGGTCGAGAGGTTCTGCGAGGTCGTTGAGATCGAAGCCGTAGGAACGGATATAGCTCTGCTTGAGACCGCCAGAAGGTTCGGTTGCGTTTTGATCACTAACGATAAGATGCTAAAAAAGAAGGCTAAGCGGGAGGGTATTCCGGTGGGCTACCTTAGGGAGATGAAATACGTAGCGATAGAGTCTGACATTTGATAGTTTTTAGTTTTTATTTTAATAGCAGACAGGCAGAAGCTGTTATTAATGTTTTTAATAAGTTTTTAAGCTATGGAGAATTACAATTGCACAGAGAATGTGGACGAAGACATAATCGACAAATTAAAAAATTAAATTTAAGACAATCAATGAAATTTTAAAAGAGGTTGATCAGCTTGTTATTATATTTTCATTATTAATTGTCGCTGGATCTATTTTATTGAATATGGATAAGTTTACGTTTATGTATGCTGGTGCTCGCATGTTTTATGCTGGATTTTCTGGAATTATATGGGTTTTATTGAGAGCACTTTCTATATGTTTAGTAAAATCAGCCGGATGTTCCGAAGTTCACGTTAAGAGAGTTAATATTGTGCTATTCGTTGTGTTTGGCATTGGAATTATAATGATTAATACATTATCCAGCATTCAAAGCCTATACATACAATCGACAAAAATCACAATTAAAATCTTTAAGGATGATGTGCTGTATTGGACCGTTAGAGATTGGATCCCAATCCCGTTTTATTTGATAGTTGGTATTATTTTGGCATTTATTATATATCCTCCGAAAACACGATTGAAAATTTAAATCTTCAATCTGTATCTTCGATCTCCAATTATTTCAAGCTTTCCTTCTTGGATATACCTCCTAAATTTTGTGTAGTCTATTATAATGAGTATTTTCTCTTTCTCAGGATTTTTTAGCCTTCTTTTGGCTTCTCGTTTTGGATAACACCTTATCCAGATTATCCTATATTTCATTAAAAACACACATGTTGAGTCTGCCAACGATCAGATCTTCTTTTCCCAGCAAGTTTTCGATCCGAAAATATGTCAGAAGTAGAATACCCACCCAGCATGTATATTTCAGCATTACCGCCAACAAGAACGGGTCTTTTTCAATGCTTTTTAGCTTTTTAATGTCACTCTTGCCGACTTAGAAGATTAAATAAAATTTTAAGGCAAGAAGTCCTCTGGCTTCGGCAACTCCAACTTCATTCCCTTTCTCTTTCTTACTTCCATTATGAAGTTCTCAAGCAATGCTTGTGGAACTGGCTCGAATCCGGCGTGCTCAACGCTCCACATTGCTTTACCGGCTGTGGCTGATCTGATTGCTCCGGCAAATCCGAACATCTCCTTGACCGGAGCTTTAGCTACGATGGTAACCAGATCGCCCTCACTTCTCATCTCTAGGATCTGACCTCTCCTTCCCTGAATCTCCCTCGTAACGTTACCGAGCATGTCCTGCGGCACGGTTATGAATACCTTCTGATACGGCTCAAGTAACGTCGGATTTGCCTGTAGCATAGCCGCATATATCGCTCCCTTAACAGCCGGAATTACCTGAGCTGGACCTCTGTGGACGGCATCCTCGTGTAGCTTACAGTCGACGAGCTTAACCTTAACACCCATGCAAGGCTCTTTGGCCAAAGGCCCAGCGCTCATAGCTTCTCTGAATCCTTGAATGATCAGATCCATCGTCTCGTTCAGATACTGGATACCCTTCGTAACATCGCACAGCACGTTGCCTTCGTAGTAGTCAACGATACCCGCAGCCTCTTCCTTGCTCAAGCCGGCATCTACGAGCTTCTTTCTGAGCTCCTTCTTATCAGCCTTTCTTATGTCGATGTTCTCCTCCTTGAAGAGCTTGATGACCTCCTGCGGTAACGGCTCGACTACGATGTAGAACTTGTTGTGTCTGTTCGGAGATTTGCCTTCCACAACCGGAGAAGTCGTCGTAACAGTCTCTCTGAAAACTACAATGGGCGGTGATGTGATAACTTCGATACCCTTCTCTCTCCTTATCTTCTCAACTTTGACCTCCAAGTGCAGTTCTCCCATTCCGCTGATCAAATGTTCTCCAGTCTCTTCGTTAAGTGTGACGTGCAGAGTTGGATCTTCTTTAGCCAGCTGTCTTAGAACTTCTATTAGCTTCGGCAGATCTCTCGGGTTCTTAGCTTCGATAGCCATAGTAACAACCGGTTCGCTGATGTGCTTGATCTCTTCAAACGGCTCGAAGTTCTCGAGCGTTGAGCACGTCGAACCAGCTACAGCGTCTCTCAACCCAACTACCGCTACGATGTTACCCGCCGGAACCTCCGGCACCTCAACCCTCTTCGGACCCATGAACAAGCCAACTGTCTGAACTCTGTTCTTAGCCTTCCTATCAACGATATACAGCTCCATTCCCGGCTTGAGTGTTCCGCTGAACAGCCTTCCTACTGCAACTTCTCCAGCATGAGGATCGACGATTATCTTTGTGATCATGAGAGCCACTGGCCCCTTCGGATCGCAGTTAACCATGGCCTGCCCTTCTGGGCTGTTGACGTCTCCCTTCCATATTATCTTGATTCTCTCCTTCTGGGCCTCGATTGGATTCGGAAGGTGTTTGATAACCATGTCGAGCACCACTTTGTGCAACGGCGACCTCTTAGCCAGTTCTTTCCAATTGTCGTCCTTCAGATACTGGTAAACTTCCTTGAAACCTATGCCGGTCTCTTTCATAGCCGGAACGCTGACCGCCCATTTGTAAAGTGCGGAACCGAAGGCTACGCTACCGTCTTCAACCCTCAGCATCCACTCCTTGTATTTCTCCGGTTTCATAGCCTTGATGAGCTTGTTTACCTCCAAGATAACCTTCATCAGTTTTTCCTGCATCTGATCCGGTGTGAGCTCAAGCTCTCTGATGAGCCTGTCGACTTTGTTGATGAAAAGCACGGGCTTAACGTTCTCCCTCAACGCTTGCCTCAGCACGGTTTCGGTCTGCGGCATCACACCTTCGACCGCATCGACGACGACTATCACACCGTCGACAGCTCTCATCGCTCTCGTTACGTCTCCTCCGAAGTCGACGTGACCGGGAGTATCGATGAGGTTTATCAGATACTCCTTACCCTTATACTCGTGAACCATCGAAACGTTTGCGGCGTTTATCGTGATACCCCTCTCCTTCTCCTGCTCATCGAAGTCCAAGTAGAGCTGTTGCCCCGCAAGCTCTTCACTGATCATTCCGGCTCCTGCCAACAGGTTATCGCTCAGCGTAGTCTTTCCGTGATCGATGTGCGCGACTATTCCCATGTTTCTGATCTGCTCGGGTTTCCACATCAACTCTTTAATCTTATCGATCATTTTCTTTGCCCTTACCATAAATTATCACCTCATATATAATCCATTTATAAAAATAGACGTTAAAAAATGGTTACCTCGCAGACTTAGCCACTCTCTCAACTTCCTCCTTCTTAGCAACCGCATAGCTCTTCGGATCGTTGTTGGCTGCAGCAATCAGCTCATCAGCTAAGCATTCCGCTATGCTCTTTTTCGATTTGAAAGCCGCCAAACGAGCACCTTCGGCAATGTTTCTCAAAGCCACGTCAACCCTTCTGAGCGATGAGGTGTCGACCGACTTAGGAACTGCGATACCACCGTATTTAAGCCTAACTACCTCCTCTCTCGGCCCGGCGTTAATTATTGCGTCCACGAGCACTTGAAGCGGATTCTTCTTGGTCTTGCGGTGAATTATCTCGAAGGCCTCCCTTACGATATCGTAGGCGAGCATCTTCTTGCCCGTATTCTTGCCCTTTCTCATCACCTTGTTTATGAGCCTCTCAACGATGAACACGTTTTGCTTGGCAAAGGGAATGTTCGCATGCCTTCCGTGCGTGTGTATCACGTATCTCGGCTCCAAGCAGATGTAGTTTTTCAATGCCGGATCCTTTACTTCGACTTCCTCAGGATCCCACTTTCCGAATACGAGCAACTCCTCTTTCGTGAATCCGTATTTCATGGTATCACCTTAGCGGTTTCTCCTTTCTACCCCTTACGAGTTCCTTAAGCGATACGCCGTTTACCATCACTACCTTGTATCTTACACCCGGAATGTCACCCATCGACCTACCCATTCTTCCGCCGATACCTTCGATTATAACCTCATCGTGCTCGTCGATGAAGTTTATAGCTCCGTCTCCTGGGCAGAACGCCGTTACCTGCCTACCGTTCTTAATCAGCTGAACTCTGACCGCTTTTCTGATAGCCGAGTTCGGCTGTCTCGCTTCGATTCCAATCTTCTCAAGCACAATACCTCTCGCCTGCGGAGCTCCCTCCAATGGGTCCGATTTCTCCTTAAGTTCGAGTATTCTTCTGACGTATCTCCTATCGCTCCATCTAAACTTCTTCCTGTTTTCTATCAGCTTTCTCGCTGCAAATAATCCCTTACCCATGAGCGTCACCTCCTAACAATTAGGGTGGTTCTGATTTTTTAAACTTTATCTCGGAAGTTGGGTGGTATAAATAGCCTTCGGCATTTGATGGCAAATAGGAGGTAGATAACTCCGCATGCAAAAATAATAAATGACACGAACTCACTTAACGATTATATCGTCAATATCGTGATGCCTTCTCGCCAACTCTTTAGCTTTGTTGATGTTCTTTCCGCCTTTACCTATTATCAAACCCTTATATTGAGGATTTACACTAACCTGAGCTATCTTCTTTCCTCCTCTCTCGATGATCTTGACGTTCACCTTAATAGGCTTAAAAATATTAGTTATAAATTCAACCGGATCGTCCGAATGCTCGATTATCTCGATCTTCTTACCTATGAGCTCTCTTGCCCTTTCTACGTTTATACCTCCTTTGCCTATCGCAATGCCCATGTCACCCTTTCTGACTACGAATATCACCTTGTCATCCTGCACTATGCAATCTTTGACACTCGCACCCGTTAAGCTCTCAAAAAGGGTAAGATAACGAATGCTCTCCGCCGAGAGCTTCACCTCCATGATACCAAACCTCATTCAACGCTGAGTATCTCGGACTCGCCGGCTTCTATTATAGCCAACGCGGCAACGCTGAAGGGTTTACCGCATATGGCCCCCAATTCCATGTTAGTTCCGTTGTAAACCAAAATCGGCACCTTCTCCCTATTCGCCTTGTTGATCTTCTCTCTAATTTCCTTCGGGCAGTTCATGGCTACTATGACCATCTTGGCTTCGCCCTTCCTCAAAGCCTTTATCGTTCTCTTACTTCCCAAGTAAACCTTTCCCGTCCTTAAAGCTTTTCTCAAAGCCTTCTCCAGATCGACCTTCATTTCCTACCCCCCAATTTCATTACAAGCTCAACATCACCCGTTCCAAGCTTTATGGGCTGACCTACGATTATATTTTCGGTAATACCCTTCAACTCGTCAACTTCACCTTTAACGGCGGCTTCGAGCAAATTGTTCACCGTCATTTCGAATGCCGCTCTTGCAAGTATGCTCTGCTTCTCTCCAGCGACTCCATGTCTTCCTATCTGCTTTAACTCTCCATCAGCGGTCATGACATCCGCTACGAGCATTATATGTCTGATATCAACTTCAAGACCCTGCTCTTCAAGTGTGGCGACAGCTTCCCTAATCACGGCATTTCTCGCGGCTTCGATTCCGAGAACCTCGTAGATCTCGTAAATGTTGTTCGTCAGTGTCCTCGTGAAGTCGACGCCCTTTACCTTCATTACCTTCTTCAGATTCGAGCCTTCCGTGTAGAGCACGTATTCGTCGCCCTCCTTTCTTATTATCACTCTCTTGATCTCTTTTATTCCGGCTATTACCTCCTTCTTTAGTTTGTCGAACGTATCCATTAGGGTCTTGTATGGCTTGTCAACGTCAGGTGGGATTTGGATTATAAGCTTTCCGTCCTCCTCTATTACCTCCATCTTGAGTTTCTTCTCAAGCTTCTTCTTGACTTCACCCAGCGTTAGCCCCTTATCCTCCAAAGCCTTCGGATCCGGATTTATGACGATTCTGAGGCGTCTGATGTCGGTCGTAACGTCCGCGATGTCAAGGACGTAAGTAGCTTCAATTCTGTTAGCTACTTCTCTCGCCTTCTCTCTACTATTCGCGTATTCCGGCAACAATCTGATCGTCATCATAGGCGTTGAAGGATGCTTTCTGACGTCCAAAATTTCTATGAGTCTCGGTAAACCAAGCGTAACGTCTATCTCAGCAACTCCAGCGTAGTGGAACGTTCTCATCGTGTTGTGCGTAATCAAGCCTTCGGCTGTGGTGAACGTCTCCAAACCCTCGACGCTCAAATCGTATACGTAGCCGTCGTAATCAACGTATTCTATCGACACGATCTCATCCCAGACAACGTCGGATTCAACAGCCTTTTTGAGAACGTTCAGCTCTTCTACTTCAATACCTTTAACTCTGGCAAGCTCTTCGAGTCTCGCAAGATGCCTCTGCAAAGTTGCCCTTCCTATCCTCTGCTTTCTTACGAACTTCCTTACATAGTGCAACGGATATCCAAGCTTTCTTGAGGCGTTCAAAAGTGCAGAGCCTATCGAAGGTATCATGTCTATCAGATCGTATGTGATCTCAGACTTAGATTCGGCAATTTTTCTAAGCTTTTCAGCCTTTTCCGGCAAAGATGAGCCGATTTCCTCTGCGAATCTCTTGGCGTATCTGTGGGATATCTCAATTCCATACTGCCCCTTCATTCTCCTCTTAACGCCGAATATACCGAACCTCGTTAGTAGAAGAGCTATTCCATCTATAAGCTCCTTGGAAGACGAAAAAACTCTAATAGTTTTTCTTTCAACGCTTACGCTTCCATCTCCATCGAAGTAACCCTGCAAGAGACCTCTAACGAACTCCCTTTCAGCACCGAATACGAAATCCGGTATCCTCTTATCCTTGGCGTTGCTACCGAAGTTTTTAACGAACTCGCTCAGAACCGAGGAATATAACCTCACATCGCGACTTTTCGAGAATCCGCTACGATTATCATATTCCGCTATCTTAATTCCGAGTTTATCTGCGAACCTTTTGACGATTTCAATGACCTCCTTGTTCGTGTTCGAGATCGAAACGAAGTGCTTCGTCGAATAGCCGTCCGCAAGATATATCCCCAAGAAGTATCCGAGATCGAAGTCCAACTCAAGAACTTTTGGAACAGCCTTGCCGTTGATGGGCTTTACGACATCTCCAACGACCGGATAGCTGACGAATTCGGCGAGATCGATTGCGGATATGCAGTTCAACGGCATATACCTTACTGCCGGAATTCTATCTCCGACCTTCAACTTCCTTCCTTCGACCGGAACTACCTTGTTGTTTTGCCGGACAACGAAAGAATGGTAGGGTGTAGCTGTGATTACCCTTCCGGATCTCGTCCTAATCCTTATCAGTTTTCCGCCGAACTTGTGCCTTATAACACTCGTAATCCTCTTCCATCTAACTCTCTCGTCCTGATCCAAGCTTAGCGCGTAGATTTCTACCGGTAAATCGCATATTTCGTGAATTCCCTGCCTAACGAATCCGAACTTCTCGATGCACTCATCGACGAACCTGCCGATCTCGACAACTCTAACGTTTTCCCCTTCCCTCACTATTATCTCCTCGTCCCAAGGCAGTGACATCTGAGTTCCAGGCTCGCCTATCGACTGGGCGGCAACTATGCCGGCAGCTTCTCCGGGCTCCATCAGATTCTTAAAATACGCTTGGACACATCTATCGACAATTTTCTTTGCAAGTTTTTCGTCAACTTTTATCTCCTCAAGCTTCTTCTTTATTTCCTCCTTAACTTTCGGGGGAAGAGGTTGATCTTTAAGCAGATCATCGTAATTCATAAAAAATCACCTCCTCTCTTCAGCCAAAACTTCTTTAATAATCCTGTCTATGTCAACAGATTTACCTCTAAAGCTCTTCATCGGATCCACACCGTCTTCACCGTATCTGAACTGAACGAGTGTTCCAGATGTCTGCTCTTTCACAGTTCCGTCGTATTCGACCTTCAGGTCTTGGAGAGCGTTGATAAGTCTTCTCTGGAGGTAACCGGACTGCGAAGTCCTGACAGCTGTGTCGACAAGTCCTTCTCTACCACCCATAGCATGGAAGAAGAACTCTATCGGATTCAAACCTCGCTTGTAGCTACTCTCAACGAATCCCCTCGCTTTAGCACTTAGATCTCCGGGCTTGAAGTGTGGAAGCGTTCTGTTTGTGTAAGTATAGCCTCTCTTAATCCTCTCTCCTCTTACGGACTGCTGTCCGATGCAGGCTGCCATCTGAGTTAGGTTGAGCATCGAACCCCTCGCACCGCTTACAGCCATGATCACCGCCGGGTTATCGTAACCCAAGAACTTTCCGGCAATCTTACCTGCTTGATCTCTCGCCTTACCCAACTCTCGCATGATCATCATTTCAAGGGTTTCCTCCAAGCTCCTTCCCGGCATCGGTTCCAAGTTTCCTTCCCTGTAAGCTTTAATTAGCTCCTCGACTCTCTTTTCAGCTTCTGCTATAACCTCTTTGATCTGCTCGATAGCCTCCTGCGGGATGTCCTCATCATCTATTCCGATCGTGAAACCTGTGAACATTATCGCTCTGATCGCCAGATGTGTCATCTGATCGATGAACTCCTTAGCTTTTTCAGTTCCATACTTTCTGACGATCTCATCGATTATGATGCCCTTGAAAGCTCCAACGGCTTTCTCATCGATTGTTCCCCTAACCAATTCACCGTTCTTTATGATGACGTAAGCGTCATACGGGCACTCCTCCTTCTTACACTCGTCGCATCCCTGACAGATCTCTGCTTTGAATTCGAGCGTTATGTCTGGTAGAATCAGGCTGAATATCTGCTTTCCAGTCCAGTATTCCTTACCATCTTCAACATACTTCGGTGGTGGAAGTTCCTTGACGTTGAGTGGTCTAATTATCGACATAACCTCTTCTCTCGTAAACTTCCTTTCTCCTCTCGTAAGCAAGTATAAGCCTGAGATGTGATCGTGAATACCTCCGATGATTGGCCCTCCAAATCTTGGGCTGAGTATGTGTTCTTGAACTGCCATCAGTATCTTCGCTTCAGCCTGAGCTTCCAAGCTCTGAGGAACGTGCAAGTTCATCTCATCTCCATCGAAGTCGGCGTTATAAGGCGGGCAAACGGCTGGATTAAGCCTGAAAGTCTTGTAGGGCAAAACTCTAACGTAGTGGGCCATGATACTCATTCTGTGCAGTGATGGCTGTCTGTTGAAGAGGACTATGTCTCCATCCTTGAGCTGTCTTTCCACGATCCAACCCGGCTCGATCTTCTCGGCCAACTCCTCCCTGTTCGTATCCATTACCCTAATCCTTCTGCCATCAGGTCTTATTACGTAGTTAGCCTTAGGATGTTCAGTTCTTAGGATGTATTCCCTCGCTTCGTCTATGTTTCTCTCCGTTACATACAACGGAACGGTAAGCTCTTCAGCTATAACCTTCGGAACCCCTACCTCATTTATGCTCAAGCACGGATCCGGGCTGATTACGGTTCTAGCGGAGAAGTTTACTCTCTTACCAGACAAAGATCCCCTGAACCTACCTTCCTTGCCCTTAAGTCTTTGGGCAAGAGTTTTAAGCGGTCTTCCACTTCTATGCCTTGCTGGAGGGATTCCACTTACCTCGTTGTCCAAATAGGTAGTTACGTGATACTGTAACAGTTCCCAAAGATCCTCCAAGATGAGCTGGGGTGCTCCAGCTTCCTTGTTCTCCAAGAACCTCTGGTTGATTCTTATGATGTCTACGAGCTTGTGCGTTAGATCGTCCTCGCTCCTCTGTCCGGTTTCGAGGATGATGGAAGGTCTAACGGTTACAGGCGGAACGGGCAAAACGGTAAGCACGAACCATTCGGGTCTTACGGCCTTAGGATTCAAGCCCAAAGCGGGCAGGTCTTCGTCCGGAATCTTCTCCAACCTCTCTCTGATGTCTTTGGGGGTTAGCCTGTGTTCTCCTTCGTAGTAGAATGTCGGTTTCTCGAATTTGACCTCTATCTGATCGGCACCACAGTGAGGACACTTCTTTACGGCTTTAGCCCTTCTGTATACCTCCTTCACGATCTCTTCGTAATCCTGACCGAGCCTTTTGCGGTTCTCGATCTCCTCGATAAACTTGTCCCTGATCTTATCCTTGAGCAACAATCTACCGCATTCCCTACAAGTGGCGTTCAGAAGCTTAGCTATGAGCTTAGCGTAACCGACGTGAATAACCGGAGCGGCGAGCTCTATGTGCCCGAAATGTCCGGGGCATTCACCAGCCTTACCACCGCAGGTCTTACACCTAAGCCCGGGATCTATAACTCCCAACCTTAGATCCATTAGACCTCCGTCTATCGGAAAACCGTCATCATCGTAGGTTTCCGGAGTGATTATCTTGGCAACACTCATTCTTCTAATTTCTTGAGGGCTCAAAACCTCAAACTTGATAGCGGCAATCCTTTTGGGAATCATCACGATCACCTCATGCCTTATCTCCTAAAATCAATCTTGGGGCAATCATCATAGATTTTAGCTCATCTAAAAGCAGCTTGAACGCGTAGCTCATCTCAACCTTATGTATGTTGCTGTCGTCATCGCAAACGTGACAGTAGGCAACGCCTCTCCTGTAATCGAACGTTGCGATATGTCCGCAGTTTCCGCAAACGTAGACCTCTATCTTGTCCGATTCCTCGAGCAATCTATCCTTAAGAAGTAGAGCCGCTCCGTGTCCTATGAGCACGTCCCTTTCCATCTCTCCGAATCTCAGACCACCCTTTCTAGCTCTTCCTTCCGTAGGTTGCCTCGTGAGAATCTGCACCGGCCCCCTGCTCCTCGCATGAATCTTGCTTGAGACCATATGGTAGAGCTTCTGGTAGTAGATCACTCCGACAAATATGTCCACTATATATCTCTTTCCAGTTATACCATCGTACATGACTTCTTTACCGGTGTGAACGAATCCGAACTTCTCCAAAGCCTTTCTGAGATCCCATTCTTTCTCACCATGGAAGATCGTTCCATCGATTCTCCTACCCTCCAAACAACCGACCTTACCGCCTATCATCTCCAGAACGTGACCAACCGTCATTCTCGACGGAATCGCATGCGGGTTGATTATCATATCCGGAACTATTCCCGATTCCGTCCAAGGCATGTCTTCTTCCGGCACGATCAAACCAATTACACCCTTCTGCCCGTGTCTCGATGCGAACTTGTCTCCGAGCTCCGGAATCCTCAGATCCCTAACCCTAACCTTCGCAAGCTTCGAACCGCTTTCCGATTGCATCAAAAACACCGCATCCACTATTCCTTTCTCGTTACTTCTCATACATACTGACGTCTCCCTTCTCTTCTGCGGGCTTATTCCCAATTTCGGCTCTTCAAGGAATCTTGGTGGCGAAGTCTTACCGATTAGGACGTCATCTGGACCAACTTCAGTTTCTGGAAAAACGAGTCCATCTTCATCTAAGTGCATGTATGCTTCAGCGCCTCTGTAACCGGAAACATCCGCTGGAGGAATTTCAAATCTGTCTTCCTGACCACCAGGGTATCTGATCTCCTCAGCTTCATACGTTCTGAAGAAGTGCGATCTCGCCAAACCCCTATCGATGCTTCCCTTGTTGAAGATAAGGGCATCTTCTATGTTGTATCCTTCGTAGCTCAAAACTGCAACAACGAAGTTCTGTCCAGAAGGTCTTTCGTCGTATTTGATCTCCCTCTGAGTGTCCGTCGTTACAATGGGAACCTGTGGATAGTGTAAGAGATGTCCTCTCGTATCAGCTCTCCACGAGAGATTTGCATACGGCAAGCCGAGGCTCTGCTTGATCATCGCGGCGCCCATCGTGTTCCTCGGAGATGCGTTGTGTTCTGGATAAGGAATAGAACCCAAGCAGATTCCGGCTATCAGCGAGGGATCCAATTCGAGATGCGTATGTTCCGGAGTTAGATCTTCCTCATTTACTGCAATGTAAGCGTTCTCCTCTTCCTCGGCATCCAAAAACTCGATCTTTCCTTGTCTGACGAGATCCTCGAATGTTATCTCCCCATTCTTGAGTTTTTCGATATCTTCTTCGGTAACGAGCGGTTTTCCGTCTTTAACAACTATAAGGGGTCTTCTCGCCCTTCCGGCGTCGGTGTTTATCCTAACCTCATTTGAGTCGGGATAGTAAGCGACGTTAACCTGAATTGAAATCTTACCATTTCTTCTCAACTCTCTTATCTGTTCAGCCAACTTTTGACCGTCATCTACAAAACCGATCAGAGCACCGTTAACGTAAACTCTACACTTCCTCTCCAAATCAACCACCTCTTATCGGTTCTACACCCAAATTAAACAATACCCTCTTGATTTCCTCTTCATTCGTTCCCACGCTAACCTCAGCATACTGCGCGAAATTCTTAACCAAACCACAGTTCGGCCCTTCCGGAGTCTCGTTCGGACAAACTCTACCCCATTGAGTCGGATGGAGATCTCTCGCCTCGAAATGAGGCTGTGATCTTGAAAGCGGAGAGATAACCCTTCTCAAGTGTGAAAGGACTGACATGTAATTGTGTCTGTCTATGAGCTGGGAAACTCCAGTCCTTCCGCCAACCCAATTTCCGGTAGCCATCGGGTGCATGATTCTGTCCGTAAGAACGTCGGCCCTTACGGCTGTAGCCATCCTGAGGGGTCTACCTCTCGCTTTAGCCCTTTCGAGCTGATACTTTACATCCTTTATGAGTCTAAGGAGCGCAACTCTGAATATCTCCTCCATAAGATCTCCGGCCAACTTCAGCCTCTTGTTCGCGTAATGATCTTTATCATCTTCCCTCCTCAATCCCAACGCAAGTTCGAAAACCATCTCAGCCATTCTTGCCAAGAAGAAGGCTTTAGCTCTTCTCGCTTCAGGCTCAACGCCCAAATGGGGGAGGAAGTATTGATCCAGAACCTGATTAGCCCTCTGAATCCTGTATTCCTTGCTCTGCCCTGGAGCGACCCTTCTTCCGATGTATTCTATAGCCTCCTCCTGCGTTTCGACTTCCGCAACTTCAACATTCTCAAGCATGAACTTCATGATCTCAGGATTCGTGCTGACCATCTCGATGATCTCCTGATCAGTTTCGACACCCAAAGCCTTCATTAGAACGACGAATTGTATAGGCTTGGGCAGTTGCGGGAAGGTAACTTCGAGTATGTTGCTTTTCGTCCTCTCCACAACCACAAGCGCTCTGTAACCGGCTCTCTGACTGAAGCACTTCGCAACCTCTATCTCTTCACCGTATCTCTCCTCCTTCTCAAGGAGAATCTTGTTCGGAGCGAGGTCTTCCAAAGTCATCAAAGCCCTTTCACTTCCGTTTATTATGAAGTATCCGCCCGGATCAAGCGGATCTTCTCCGACCTTCGTCACATCGTCGACCTCGTTGAGGTTGCAGGCTTTGGACTTAAGCATTATTGGAAGCATCCCTATCTCAACCACCTCTTCCTCCAATTCCCTACCCTCATCTACAATTTGGGCTTCCAAGTATATCGGTGCGGCGTAGGTTAGATTCCTGAGCCTTGCTTCAGCGGGGAAAAGCTTTCTCCTCGAACCGTCAGCCTCTTTTACGATAGGTTTGCCAACCCAAACCTTGCCAAGTTTAACGTAAGTGTCGGGAATGTCCAATTCGATGATCCTCTGCTCGTCTATTACCCTCTGCAGACCCTCATCTAAGAATCTGTTAAACGAATCTATCTGATGCTTGACGAGCCTTTCGTGGGTGAAGTAGGCTCTCGCCAAAACCCTCCTATCTAACATAACCACCACCCAAAGTAGGCTAAGTTAAAA
This sequence comes from Archaeoglobaceae archaeon, assembly GCA_015523335.1. GTDB lineage: Archaea > Halobacteriota > Archaeoglobi > Archaeoglobales > Archaeoglobaceae > WAKM01. The sequence continues at coordinate 42,161 of WAKM01000022.1, forward strand.
GTTCGGTGATTTAAACTTATTCGTGAAAAACTGTCATGTTTCATAATTTTAAACTTCTTCCTCCTCTTCAACTCCAGACTCAACCTCTTCCTTCTCCTCCTTCACGAGCTTTGAGGTTTTTATCGAAGGCGGAATTACAAGCCTGTAAGCGATGGATTTCCCAGCCGTTGGACTCTCTCTGATAATCCTGACTATGTCTCCGACTTTGGCTCCGATCTCCTTGGCTATGGGATCGTCTGCCCTGATCTTGGGCAACTGCTCCGGTTTAACGCCGAGAGTCTTCAAAACCTCTTCAGCTTCCTCCTTACTCAAAACCTCATGCTTCGGAACGAGTATGTGATCCTGCAACCTAATCTTCATGTTTACCACCGAATAGTATGGGATAGCGGGCTCGACGGGATTTGAACCCGCGACCGACGGGTTAAAAGCCCGTCGCTCTACCTGGCTGAGCTACGAGCCCTCAGCGTAATGATGGCAATTCGATATAAATCTTTTTCGTGGACTTCAGCAGTGCCTTCATCGCATGCAATTGGGATCGTTCCCATTATACGGAATCGATCTCAATGAAAATGCTTAAATACAGATTTTGGAATCAGGCATATATGGTGAAGATGGGTGATGGACTTTGGACTTAGCCGAGCCATTAGGGATTGTAAGAAGAACGCTGTTATCGCTGAGGTTAAGGTTCATTCACCTAAATACGGTGATTTGTTGAGGAATAGGGATCCGATCGAAATTTTAAGGGCTTACGAGAGAGCCGGAGCCGTAGGAATTTCATACATAACGGAGCCTAAATACTTCAAGGGCGATTTCGACCTTTTTAGGCGTATATGCGTGGAAACGGATCTACCGGTCTTAAGAAAAGACTTCATAACGACGAAGGATGAAATAGAAAGAACGGCCGAAGCCGAAGCATCTGCCGTTTTGATAATAACGAGAATTTTAAGAGATAAGACTGCCGAATTCGTCGATTTCGCTTTGGAGCACGGACTCGATACCCTCGTTGAGGTTCACAGCGAGGAGGAACTTGCAATAGCCATCGAAACGAACTCCACGATGATCGGCATAAACAACAGGGACATAGGAAGGCTTGAAAAGGATGACGGCAACGTATCTCTTACGGCGAAGCTTGCCCCAATGATTCCGGATAAGTTCGTGAAGGTTAGCGAGAGCGGGATCTCATCTCTTCAGGATTTGAAGATAGCTTTAACTCATGCCGATGCGGTTCTGATCGGAACCGCTTTTATGAAGGCTGAGGATCCCGAGAAAATCGTTAGGGAATTTGTGGAGGCGAAATTATGCTGAACGAGATAGTTAAACGCAAAAATTTGAGTTTTGAAGAGGCATACGAACTTTACAACATCCTGCTCAACGAGACGGATATCAGGATCGCCGGTTATCTTGCAGCGTTGCAGACAAAAGGATACACGGCTGAAGAGCTGGCGGGGTTCGCTAAGGCTATGAGAGACAACGCGGTAAAGCTAGAACTGGGCGAAGTCTGTGATACGTGCGGAACCGGCGGTGACGGAGCATCGACCATAAACGTCAGCACCGCAAGTGCAATAATATTATCGTGCTTCAAAAGGGTTGCAAAGCACGGAAACGTTTCCATAACGTCAAAAAGCGGTTCCGCAAACGTGCTTGATGCATTTGGCATGAAGATAGATATGAAACCTGAGGAAGTGAAATCGGTAATAGAGAGAACAAACTTCGCATTTCTCTTCGCTCCGCTCTACCATCCGACGTTGAAAAGGATCATGCCCGTTAGGAAGGAGCTGAAGATCAAAACGATCTTTAACGTCTTGGGTCCTTTAGCGAATCCCGCTGAGCCGGTTTATCAGATAGTCGGAGTTAGTGCTCCTGATTTGGTGGATAAGGTTGCGGAAGCTCTGAGCTTCTTGGGAGTCAGGAAGGCTTTGGTGATTCACGGAAGTGGCTTGGATGAGGTAAATCCCGCTAAGGAGACCGTAGTCGCGGAAGTCGGAAGGGACGGAATCGAGAAGTATAAGGTTAAGCCCGAAGATTTCGGATTAAAGCCCGCGAAGATAGTTCCCTGCGAAAGTCCGAAGGAGAGTGCCGAAAGGATAAAAGCCGTTTTTGCTGGTAGCGGGAAAGAAGAGGACAGAACCTTCATAATAGCCAATGCAAGCTTAGCCCTTTACTCAGCGGACGTTGCGGATTTCAATGAATGTGTTGAGCTCGTGAAATCCGTTTTGGGTGGAGAAGCTTTGAAGAAGCTGGAGGAGATAGTAAATGCGTGCCCGAAAGCTTGAATACGTCGATCCTCTGAAGCTATACGCCGTTCTTAGGTATGAATGCGATTTTCCGTTCATTCTCGAATCCGCCGGAAAGCACGAAAGAAAAGCCCGTTACACATACACCTCGGCAAATCCTGAGTTCGTTGTTGAGGTGGACGGAAGGGGAACTAGGATAGATGGAAGGTTAGTTTCGAAAGAAACTAATCCGTTCAAAGCTCTTAAAGATCTGTTTGAATTCGAAGAAGATGGAGAAAGGTTCGTCGGAGGCTTTGTGGGTTACGTAGCTTACGATGCCGTTCATAACTTTATAGACGGCAGTATCGACGAGCCTTCGGTCTTCGGATATTATAGAGAAGTTTTCGTTTACGATCACATATCGAACCGATTCTACTTCCTCGGCAACTCAGAAAAGGATGCGGAGAAGATAGTTGAGAAGGCTAAGAGATTCGAGTTCGATGATGAAGAAGGCGGTTCCGAGATACTGCGATGCGATGCGGATAGGGATGAATTCGAGGATATGGTTTTAAAAGCCAAGGAATACATATTTGCCGGCGACGCTTTTCAGATAGTCCTTTCGAGGGAATACGAGATCGATACGGATTATTCTCCGTTCCAAATCTACAGAAATCTAAGAGCGATAAATCCGAGTCCTTACATGTTCTGCTTGGAGTTCGGCAAGGATGTTGTTGGAGCTTCACCGGAAACCATGGCATCAGTTGAAGGAAGAATAGTCAAGATAAATCCAATAGCGGGAACGGCTCCGAGGGGCAAGGATGAGAAGGAAGACAGAAGGATAGCCGAAGTTTTACTTTCCGATGAGAAGGAGAGGGCCGAGCACGTTATGCTCGTAGATTTGGCGAGAAACGACGTCAGAAGGGTGTGCAAACCCGGAAGCGTCAGGGTTACGATGTTCATGGAGGTGATAAGATACAGTCACGTCCAGCACATAGAAAGTGAAGTTGTAGGGGAAATGGAAGACGACAAAACGGCGTTCGATGCAATGGAGGCGGCATTTCCGGCCGGAACTTTAACGGGAGCACCCAAAATCAGGGCTATGGAGATTATAGACGAGCTTGAGAAGTCGAAGAGGAGGGTTTACGGCGGTTGCGTAGGATACTTCTCAGCCAACGGTTGGGCCGACATGGCGATAGCGATAAGGATGGTCGAAATTGACGATGTATGCAGGGTTAGAGCTGGTGCTGGCATCGTTGCAGATTCGAAGCCGGAGAAGGAGTTCATGGAGACGGAGAGAAAGATGTCAGCTGTTCTAAAGGCGTTGGAGGTGGTAGAATGATTCTGCTTGTCGATAATAGGGATTCCTTCGTTTGGAACTTAGCCGAATACGCTTCGATTTTCGATGATGTAAGAGTGGTGCCGAACACGATTACGCTTGCCGAAGTCAGGAAGATAGATCCAGACGGGATAATTATTTCTCCGGGCCCAGGCTCACCGGAAAGCAAGAGGGACGTTGGAAACAGCCCTGAGATAGTTTTGGAGGTTGAAGTCCCGATATTGGGCGTTTGTTTGGGGCATCAGATAATAGGGCAGGTTTTCGGAGGGAAGGTCGGAAGGGTGAAGCCTTTGCACGGAAAATCGAGTCTTGTGAGGCACGACGGAAAAACGATATTCAGCAGAGTTAAGAATCCGCTCGAAGCTGGGCGATATCACTCTCTTGCAGTTCTGGAGGTTCCAAGAGGATTCGAGGTTTCAGCAGTATCGCTGAGCGATGGGGTAATCATGGGTATAAGACACAAGAGCAAGCCGATTGAAGGTGTGCAATTCCATCCCGAAAGCGTTCTTACGGAATATCACAGCGGAGAAGGTTTGAAGATTATAAAGAATTTTGTGGACTTGTGCAAAGGTCGAATATGATATGCGAGAGATTCAGAACTGTATTGGGTATGCCGATAGGGAGACGATCGATAAAGCTAGAGAGGCGGACGGTGTGATGGCATGTTCGTGAAGATCTGCGGAATTAGGGATTTGAACGATCTAAGAATCGTCGAAAGATACGCTGACGCTACCGGAGTCGTCGTCGAATGCGAATCGAAGCGTCGTGTAAGTTTGAATGAGGCGAGAGTAATCGTGGAAAATGCGAAAATTCCAGTGTTTGTTGTTTCGACTTTAAGCGACTTCGAAGGATGGAGGATTGTTGTCGAAAAAACGAACGCTGGCTATGTTCAAATACATACGGATGCTATCGATCCCAAAGATGTGGAGAAGATCAAGTCGGAATTTGGAGTTTTCATCATGAAGGCTTTTAAAGTTCCCAGAAGAAGTGACGATCCGGTTAGGGATGCCGAAAATCTGATCGAACAAATAGAGCAGTTTGAGGTCGATAGGATTTTGCTCGACACAGGCAAGGGCTCTGGCATAACACACGATCATCGCGTCAGCAGAATTGTTGCCGAGAAATTCGATGTAGTGCTCGCTGGCGGGCTGAATCCTCAAAACGTGGCTGAAATCGTAGAGTTCGTCAAGCCGTTCGGCGTTGACGTTTCGAGCGGGGTTGAGAGAAGCGGAAGGAAGGACAAGCGGTTGATCAGGGAATTCGTGAGCGTGGTGAAAAGAGTATGAGGGTCGTTTTGCATCCCGATAGCTTTGCGGTGATAAAAGCTAGAGAAATGCCGGAAGTAGATTTCTTTGCAATCGTTAGGGAGAGCAACGGCATAACGGTAGTCTTACCCGAATCCGAGTTGGAAAAAATTAATGCGGTTGAATGCGAAAGGGGTTTTAGGCTTTTTACATTCGATACTGTTATACCCTTCGATTTGGTCGGATTTATATCGAAGATCTTGACGGCTTTAGCGGATGCCGGAATCAGCGTTTTGGTGTTTTCGTCCTATTCGACGGATCACATCCTCGTTAGAGGTGGGGATGTCGAGAATGCCGTTGAAGTTTTGGAAGATTTGGGTTTTGAAGTCGAGAAGGTGATGCCATGAAATTCGGAGAGTTTGGCGGGCAGTTCGTGCCAGAAGTTCTTATCCCACCGCTGAAGGAGTTGGAAAAAGCATACAACGAGTTGAAGGACGACGAAGAATTTAAGAGTGAACTCGATTACTATCTTAGAAACTACGCCGGAAGACCTACGCCCCTCTACTTCGCTAAGAATCTAACCGAGAAGTTGGGTGGAGCTAAGATATACCTCAAGCGTGAGGATCTGTTGCACAGCGGTGCGCACAAGATAAACAACACGATCGGACAGGCTTTACTTGCGAAGAAGATGGGTAAAACTCGACTGATAGCTGAAACCGGAGCGGGACAGCATGGAGTTGCTACCGCTATAGCTGGAGCCTTACTCGGGCTTAAGGTTGATGTTTACATGGGCGCTGAAGACGTTGAAAGGCAGAAGATGAACGTGTTCAGGATGAAACTGCTCGGAGCGGAAGTTATTCCCGTGCATAGCGGTAGTAAAACTCTGAAGGATGCAATAAACGAAGCCCTTCGAGACTGGGTTGCAACGTTCGAATACACACACTACCTAATAGGTTCAGTCGTTGGACCCCATCCGTATCCGACCATCGTTAGAGACTTCCAGTCGGTGATCGGCAGGGAAACGAAGAGGCAGATCCTTGAGATCGAAGGAGCATTGCCGGACGTAATCGTCGCGTGCGTCGGCGGGGGGAGCAACGCGATAGGAATCTTTCACCCGTTCATAGAGGACAGATCGGTCAGACTGATCGGCGTTGAAGCCGCTGGCAAGGGCATCGAAACTGGAAAGCACTCCGCATCGCTCTGTGCTGGAGAAAAAGGGGTTCTACATGGGATGCTGTCCTATTTCTTGCAAGATGAAGACGGACAGATAGCAACAACCCACAGCATCGCCGCCGGCTTGGATTATCCAGGAGTTGGGCCTGAACATGCTTGGCTGAAGGAGTCGGGAAGAGCTGAATACGTTGCCGTTACCGACGATCAAGCCTTAAAAGCGTTCGTGGAGCTTTCTAAAACCGAGGGAATCTTGCCGGCTTTGGAATCCGCTCATGCTCTGGCTTATGCTATGGAACTCGCTAAGGAAATGAGTAAGGATGAGGTAGTGGTCGTAAATCTTTCGGGAAGGGGAGACAAGGATTTGGGAATAGTTATGGAGGCGTTGACATGTTCCGCAAACCAGCTTTGATCACGTTCATAACCGCTGGAGATCCGAACGTTAAGGCGACGCTCGATTTCATGCTGGCTTTGGACAAGTATTCAGATGTCATAGAATTGGGAATTCCGTTCAGCGATCCGATGGCTGACGGAAAGGCAATTCAGAAGGCGAACGTTAGAGCACTTAAAGCGGGAACGAGAGTCGGGGATGTTTTCAACTTAGTTAGGGAGTTCAGGGAACATTCTGATACGCCCGTCGTCTTGATGACCTATTACAATCCGGTATACAGAAGGGGAGTTGAGAGGTTCGTTGCAGAAGCCAAGGAAAGCGGAGCAAACGCTATGATCGTAGTGGATCTTCCTCTCGAGGAAGCTGGCGAATACCTCAACGTTTGCGAGAAATACGATATGGGAACGGTGTTTTTAGCCGCTCCAAACACACCCGACGATCGATTGAGGATGATCGATGAGGCGAGCTCAGCTTTCGTCTATCTCATCTCCCTATACGGAACCACCGGAGCGAGGGAAAAGCTATCTCAGCTTGCTTTCGATCTGCTTAAAAGGGCTAAGAGGATATGCTCGAAGCCGTTAGCAGTAGGCTTCGGCGTTTCGAAAGCCGAACACGTTAGAGAGCTCGTTAAGGCTGGAGCAGACGGAGTGGTTGTCGGAAGCGCTATAGTCGATATAATCGGTAAATACGGTGAAGATGCAATAGATCCGCTCGAGGAGAAGCTTAAGGAGCTTAGAAGCGGTCTATTTTTCTAAATTAGAACGATTTTTTAATTATTAATTATTATTATTAAATTAAAAAATTAAAATTAACGCACCTGCATAAGCACCTGCGCAAATATCAATTTATATACGTATAAATATTTTTACACTTGCAAATCGAATTATATACGCAAAAAATTGTTAAATATAATCGTCATCACAACAACGATTGAGAGGAGGTGAGACGGTGGGTTGGTTGAAGGGGTTAAAGAGAGATAAAAAAGGAGCCATAGGTATAGAGATACTGATAGTGTTCATAGCTATCGTCTTGGTTGCAGCGGTTAGTGCGGCGGTGCTGATACAGACCGTCGGCTACCTCCAGCAGAAAGCAACGGCAACTGGAAGAGAGACGACGAAGGAAGTTGCGAGCGGTATAAAGGTCGTTAGAGTCCTCGGTTACGATCCCAGCGCTCCGGGTGGGACGATCGACAAGCTTGCGATTTACGTAGAAACGAACACCGGAGGTCAGCCAATCGATCTCAGCAAGACGATCGTAGCTTTGAGTGTCGGTAACAAGACCGCCGAGTTGACCTACAACAGCAATGCCTATACAGATCTTACAACTGGTAGCAGTGATATATTCAATTCAACGTTGGACGCTTGGAACTATACTTCATCCACAACGTTCGGTATAATCGTTCTGCAGGACGCCGACGGATCTATCACTGGTAACAAAGCAAGCCCAACGCTTGACAGCGGTGACAAGGTCATACTGACGGTTGATCTTACAAAGGTGTTCGGTAGCGGATTAGGAAACAGAGTGCCGGTTTCAGGCTCGATTACACCAGAATTCGGTGCTCCGGGTATAATCCAGTTCACGACACCACCAGCATACACGCAGGCGGTAATCGAACTGCAGTAACCTTCCAATTTTTTCCTTATTTTTTTCGGTAATAACATAAGAAAATTTAATAATTTTACATAAAAACAGAGGTGATGTTTATGCTGAAGATTCCGAAGCCGAAGGTCAAGAAAAAGAAGGAAAGCAAAGAAGAAGGAAAAAATGAAGAGGACAAGATAGAGAAGGAGCTTGAGGAAGAGATTAAGAAGGATGAAAAGGAAGAAACTAAGCCGAGAGAAGATTCAGATTTAGCCACCAAGCTCATGGAGAGAATAAACGAAATTGAGAACAGATTGCCGAGGATAGACGTATCGATAGACAACCTGAAGAGGGAGCTTGATGACATAAAATCGAGACTGCAGAAGGTTGACGACACGCTTAAGGATGTTATGGTTTTGTATGAGGTAGTTTCATCTCAGATCAATCCTTTCGTTTCATCGTCTGGAATTATAGATGTAGGAGAATTAAAGAGGAAGGTTGACGATCTCGAAAAAGATCTCAAGCTTATTATTAATATTGATTTAGATAAAATTATTGATGAAATTCTTTACGAGGAGGTGATGTGACTTGGAAGATAACCGAAACATAATACGCCTCGATGAGCTTGACGATAACGAACTTAAGGAATACCTGAACAAGTTTCGAGGACGAATTCCATCGGTTTTGTTGGACGATCTATACAACAAGCTGAAGGGTAAGAACGTAACGAAGGAGCAGGTTGATAAGATAATAAAGAAGATCGAGGAAAATCTGACGAATGCAAGGAAGATCGACGAGATATTCAGAAAGCTTGAGAACATCGAATCTCTTTTGAGGCAAAGAACGAGGGTTGAGCCGGAAGTTCAGACTCAGCAAACGGCGATGGAACAGCCAACCCAGCCGAGCACATCTGAAGCTACATACCAGCATTCACAACTCGTAGAATCCGTTCAGCCAATTCAAGTTCAACCGACAGCCGTTCAGCCTCAACTTGAAGTCCTGCCTACTCCATCAGAACCACGCCTAAAGCAGATCCCGAACGATGCGAAGAGTATAATGATTCTGCTTAAGTGGATCGAGTTTATGATTGAAAGAGTAGGCTACGATGGACTTGAGGAACTTTTGAACTACTACGTGGACATAAACTGGATCAGCGACAACGTTCTGTTCACGATTCTGAGATACGCCAAGGGCATCAGGCTGTATCATCAGAATTCCGATTGGAGACCGGTCGGTTATATGAACGTCCAGGACCACATAACGTCACTTCTGTTCATAGAAGCCCTCAGGACTGGCAGATTCAATAAGGAGCTTTTGATGGAGGTGGAGAGAGAGATATACAAGATAAAGAAGGAGGTAGCGGAGATCCATGGGGTTTAGCACCACCGCCGGCTTCGCACTGCTGTTCATAGCCGGATTGATAGCTTTCGGAGTCGTCGCAACCGTAACGATTAATGAGGTTAAGGAGTTAAACAAAATTGTAAAACTTAAAAATAAAGAAGAAATTGAGCTAAAAACTTCCGACTTTAAAATAGTTAACGTCACGGCAGTTAACGTTACGCTAACTGAATACAACCTAACGGTCATAATCGAAAACACGGGATCAACGACCTTCGACTGCACGAAGTTTACGTTGCTCGTCGATGGAAAATTGATCAACGCCACATGCAACGTTTCGATGCTCTATCCTCTCGAATACGCCGAGTTCAAAGCCGGAAACTTACCCGGAACCGTCGGAAGTTCACACAGGCTGAAGGTTGTTTCGGACAACGGAATCGAAAGATACGCAACCTTCGTCGTGGGGTGATCGTTATGGCTGGGGAAAGCGCCGCGCACATGATACTGTTCATAGCAACGATACTAATAGCCAGCTCCGTTTCAGCGGTGATGATAGTCACTATAGAAAAGATGTCCATAGAGATAAAGAATCAGGGTGAATTTATAGGGAAAGTATTGTCCACGAACTTCGAAATCATAAACGATCCTTTAAAGATTCCGAACAAAACGATAGGAACGAATACAGCCTATGTATTCTACATCAAGAACATCGGCGATACATCCTTCGCCTTCACGAACGATACCATCACGGTTTTGATAGACGGTTGGATAATTCCGAAGCAGAACGTAACAACGAATCCTTCGGTTTTAAACCCCGGAGACGTTGGGGAGTTGGACGTAATCACTTCACTCAGTCCCGGAAACCACAGAATTACGGTTATACTTGAAAACGGAGTTTCCGACTCTTTAGACTTCACGATCTGAGGTGATCGATATGGCGAGGATTTTCTCGGTTCAGCTTGCGAACGACGAATTTCACAAGAAGCTTGGAGGCGGGATTCCGGCTGGAACTATAGGATTGATTACCGGAGAACACGGAAGCGGGAAATCGATAGTCTGCCAGAGAATAACCTACGGACTGCTGAAGAACGACGTTTCCGTAACTTACATCTCGACACAGCTTACGACGATCGACTTCATAAAGCAGATGTCTTCATTGGGCTACGATATCGCACGTGACATAATCAGGAGGAGGCTACTCTTCATCACAGTTTACCCACTTCTGCAAGAGCCGAAGAAGAGGATGGATTACTCGGAGAAGCTCATGAGCGCGAGGCAACTCTTTGAAAACGACGTAATTATCATAGACTGCTTTACATCGCTCGTAAAGTTCGATATAGATCCTAATTCCGCAATAAAGTTAATGGGTTTCTTCAAAAGGCTGTCGGCGCTCGGAAAGGCTATAATTTTGACCGCTTTGGACGAGCTCGAAAGGAGCGTGATGGAGGAGATAGAATCCACATGCTCATTCATAGCTGAAACCACCATAAAGAAGTTCGGAACCGATCTGAAAAACCTGATGGTTATAAAGAAATTCAATTTGGCCGCCGGCCAGTATTCGAAGCAGATCGCGTTTAGAGTTGAGCCGAAGATAGGTTTGGTAGTTGAAATTGCCGCGGTAGCATGAAGGTCGTAAAGTCGGATACGCTGGAAGACGCTCTGAAGAGGAATCCGCACCTTAAGAGGTATATAGAGGAGTTCAAGAAGAGGGAGGGAGTAGTCCCGACTTTCGTCCCGGCTTTGAGCAGGGACATGAAATCCCTCCCGAGACCCAACTTGATATATCCGGTCGGAGATCCGATATTCATCCACATCTACACCGACAAAGACGGAAACAGACGTTACATAGCTATAGAGCCGAGGTTGACTCCGGATGAGGAGCCTAAGTTTCAGGCTTTGATGGATAAGATGCTTGAATTGGCTCCTCAGGAGAAGATTCCGAAGGATGACGAGGAACTCAGCCAGCTTATAGACGTTCTGATGGACAAGATCGTTGAAATAGTGCCTGAAAAGGTTCCGCTTGAGAAGAAAAGGAAGTTTCTGAGTTTGGGATTTGAAAAGCTCAAGTTAACGGAGGAAGAAGTTTACAAGTTCAGATATCTGATAAAGAGAGAGGTTATAGGAGTAGGACCTCTTGAGCCTCTTATAAGAGATCCGTATATCGAGGATATCCATGTAATAGGGCCCCACAACACGCACATAGTTCACAAGATATTCGACATGCTTCCCACGAACATAGACTTCAAAGACGAGATCTACATGGCTGAATACCTAAAGAACCTTGGAGAGAGAATTGGAAGACCTGTGAGTGAGAGAAATCCGATAGTCGATGGATCCCTTCCTGATGGAAGCAGAATAAACATAATTTTCAGCACAGATGTAAGCCTTAAAGGTCCATCTTTCACCATAAGAAAGTTTACTGCTGTCCCTATCAGCATAACACAGCTTATAGCTTGGGGAACTCTTTCGGCTGAGGTTGCCGCTTACTTGTGGCTTTGCTTGGAGTATGGAATGAGCATATGGGTTAGCGGAGAAACCGCCAGCGGTAAGACAACAACTCTGAATGCCATGATCCCGTTCATAAAGCCTCAGTCTAAGGTGTTCACGGCTGAGGACACTCCGGAAGTTCAGGTTCCCCATCCCGTTTGGCAGCAACTCTGCACGAGAGAAAGGGGAACCGAAGGCAAGGTAGACTTATTCGATTTGCTTAAAGCGGCTTTGAGAAGCAGACCCAACTACATCATAGTCGGTGAGATCAGAGGTAAGGAAGGTGCAGTCGCGTTCCAAGCTATGCAGACAGGTCACCCCGTTCTGGCAACTTTCCACGCTGGTAGCGTTAAGAAGCTGATTCAGAGGTTGACCGGAGATCCGATAAACGTTCCGATCACGTTCATAGACAATCTAAACGTCGTTCTGATTCAGCAAGCCGTCTATAGAAGGGGACAGTTCTTAAGGCGATGCTTGGTCGTTGAGGAGATAGAGGGTTATTATGAAGAAGTCGGAGGTGTTGTTACGAGAACGGTCTTCGAATGGGATTCCGTAACCGACAAGCACATCTTTAGGGGATTGTATAACTCGTATATACTCGAAAATAAGATTGCCCAGACGGCCGGTTTTGAGGATCCGAGGCAGATATACGAGGAGATGTTTCTTAGGGCGAGGATTCTGCAGAGGATGGTCGAGCTTAAGATATTCAACTACTACGAGGTTACGAAGATAATCTGGGCTTTTTACAAGAAGGGTCTGCAGGGGTTGCCGTTCAGGCTGTGAGGTGGTGCACATGTATGTGAACATGCAGAAATACGTAAGGTTCGTTCTGATTCCGTCCACGATATTCTCGCTGATTTACTTCCTACTGCTGTTAACGATGCTTAGATCTCTCCTGATATCTTTGGGACTGTTCGCAATCTTGCTTTACATAATTCCGATGTTCGTCATCCTTACCGCACTGCTGTATCCCAAGATCGTTAAAGGAAGGGTGAGAAGAGAAATAGAAGACAACATACACTTCTACATAACCCATTTGGGTGCATTGGCGACGTCTGAAGTCAGCAGAAAGGAAATGATGAAGATGCTTTCCGAAAGGAAGGAGTATAAGGCTTTGGCTGAGGAAACGAAGAAGATATACCTTCTAATGGAGAAGTGGAACAAAAACCTTGCCCAAGCGTGCAGGTTCTTAGCAAGGAGGACGCCAAGTAAGATATTCGCGGACTTCTTGGACAGGATGGCACACGAGCTTGACAGCGGTGAAGAATTCGGAGAGTTCATAAAGAGGGAGCAGGAGACGGTTATGAACGCCTTCTCGAACCTATATCAAGGAAAACTTTACAGTGTGGATGTCTTCAAGGAGGTTTACGTTTCTCTCGTTCTCTCGCTATCTTTCTTCGCGGCTTTCGCGATAATAGCTCCATTCCTAACCGGTTTAAGTGTAAAGTTAATACTGAATATAATCGTTCTGTTTTTCGTAATAGTCGAAATTGCGATATTGGTATATCTGAAAGCCGTAGCTCCCGTCGATCCGATCTGGCAGACATCCGGAGAGCTTACACCAACGGATTGGATGCTCTACAAGTCGTTCTACATTTCATGTGCGTTGTGTTTGGTTGTGTTCACGATCTCACTTTTCGTCACATACGTTTGGGGAACGGTCAAGATTCCGCCGCCTTTCATAATAGCCCTCTCGGTCACACCGCTAATAATACCGGGATACCTGTCGAAGAAGGAGGAAGCCGTAATTAAGGACAAGGACAAGAACGCACCGTCGTTCATAATGAGCTTGGGTGCTTCCGCTTCCGCAAGGGGAGGTGATATACTCGAATCCCTTAAGTTCCTAACGGCCCACGATTTCGGAGCGCTGACGGAAGATGTCAAAGCCCTGTATAAGAGGTTGTGCACGAGGATAAACAAAAGGAGAGCTTGGGAGAAGTTCAGCATCGATACCGGAAGCAATCTGATCTACAGGTTCATAGACATGTTCGTCGAAGCCATATCGTTGGGCAGCGATCCGAAGGAGGTTGCTGAGATAGTTTCCAAGAACTTCTCGATAATAAACAGCCTCAGAGAGAGAAGAGACAGAAGTGCAAGTTCATTCGTCGGCATATGCTACGGAGTCATAATAGGTATCGCGTTCTCGCTCTACGTATCTTTCGGAGTCGTGGAGGCTATGAACAAGATGTTCTCTTCACTCAAGATTCCGGGAAACTTCCTCCAAGGCTTGTTGCATACCGTATCCGGCTTGGATTTAGCTTATTTAAATGCCGCAATTCTGTTCATCCTTTTCTTCCACGCCATAATTGCGTCCATTGCAATTAAGATGGTGGATGGCGGGCGATGGATGAGCGGTTTCGTGCATTTGGTTGGAATGATCTGGCTTGCGGCGGTTTCCGGATACGTTTCCCAGCTCGTGATAATGCATCTTTTAGGTATATAATTTTTTATAGTTATTATATTAATATAAA
>WAKM01000023.1 GCA_015523335.1 Archaeoglobaceae archaeon
CCAAGCGCTGAAAAAATCTTAAACAAATATTTAATATATTTTTTAAAAAGTAAACAAACTAAAACTTACGTTGTTATCTTTATAGATTTTAATTAAAAATAAATAATAAATAAGTTAGTATTATTGTTCAATTTATAAATATTATTTATATAATTAGATTACATAAATTTTTTTGTTAAAGTATTTGTATAATCATCACTACTGAAAGTTTTATTAATTGTTATTTTGGAGAATCATGTATGGATACACATCTCAAATCGATTTTGCGGGAATTAGGGTTACCTAATAGGTTTGAAATTTTGCAACTCCTTTCCTGTCAACCGGCATCTTTGGCTCACATCCATAGGATTACCAACATGTCGGTTTCGGGAGTTTCGAGAGTAGTTAATACACTCGTAAGTTTGGGTTTAATCGATAAGACGGATGATTGCGGTTACTGTATAACCGGAATAGGAAGGCTGATATTGGACATAATAAGAGAGCTGGATAAGATACTCGTATTTAAAGATGAGTTGATCGATACTCACGAGTTTATGGAAGTAGTCCCACCGGAATTTAAACTTGGACTGGCGAACCTTACGAAGGCTGAAGTCGAATACGATATCTACGTTGCAATTAAAAGAGCTGTAGACGAAGTTTCGAATGCCAAAAGCTGGTGCAAATGTATCTGCAGGGTGATGGAGTGTAGCATATTCAGGATACTCGTAAGAAATTACCTTAGGGGCGTTAAGGATAAGATGATTTCCTCAACGGACACCCTCAAGGATAGAATCGAGTTGTTGATTCAAGCGGCTAAAGCGGAAAAATTATCCGAAGAAGAGATTAAAAAAATTAAGGACAACATCGAAATAAGGGTTTTGGATCTACCGTTTCAATTGGGCATAGTGGACGGAAAAATAGCGTTTTTTCAGATATTGAAGCCCGACAGAGTTTCACCGGCTTTCATATCAACCGACAGGGAGTTCGTAGATTGGACGAACAGGTTGTTCGATTACTTCTGGAATATGGCGAAACCCGTCAAGATTCCGTTTGAAAAGGTTTTAGAGGATTAAGCCGTAAAGCAACCTCTTGCGATTGATTACCTTACTAAAAACCTCATCTTCCCTTTTTGAGGATGCAAGGATTGAAATTACAGGTTCCCCCTTCTCGATGGTTTCGCCGACATTGGGTATATCCGCGAAGAACGGATTTCCAGTTAAATCGGAATTAAAGCTTATTTTTCGGTCGGCGAACAGAATGGTTCTGCAAGCGAATCTCTTCGGCTTCGGAATATCGAAGTTTACACCTTCGCAAGCCTTGACGTGCAGGCTGAATAAGTTGACGTCGTAGCTCCATTCGATGGAATCGAGAGAGCCTTGAAATCTTGGATTCAGTTCGAGAACGTAGGGCTTATCTGAAAGGACGAAGTCAACTCCGATCGAGCCTACGACATCGAACATCTCCGCAACTTCGACAGCCGTTTTAATCAGCGAAATTCTCCGATCTTCCGTAAGAATTAGGGGTGTGAGATTTCCGCAATAAACGAAATCGTTTGCGTTCATCTCTTTCCATCCTACGAGGATTCTATTGACGGCTATCGGCTCGACTTTGCCGCGATCCGTTGCGATCAAAGAGACGGAGCACGGTATTCCCCTGATATACCTTTGACATAGGTAGCCTTGCGGTGGATCTACCGTATAATCAACGAGTCGAATTCCCAATCCACCTCCGCCCTTTATCGGCTTCAGAATGCAAGGTGGATCGTCTGCTAATTCCGGAAACGGAATTCCAACTTTTTCAAGTGTTTTGTAGAACTTCAGCTTGTTCGTAATGCCTTTTGCAACCTTCGGATCAGTTCCCAGCACTTCCGATTTAACCGGCAGATCTTCGCATCCCGAAGCCAAAACGACTAATGCGTTCAAACTTTCCGCGATCTCGTCCACGATCTTAGCGAGTAGTTTTTCTTTAACGTAATCTATCTTCTTCACTTTCGCGTATAGTTTTAGATCGGCATCCGCATACTTCGTAATTGCCGTTACGTCCCATCCGGACTTTCTCGCTGATTCGGCAACGTTCCTAACGTTATGTCCTACGATTACAATTCTCCGCACAATCACCCCCGCATGAACGCTTCTTTGAAGAAAGTGTTTCAACTGATTTGAGGATTTTAAAGTGATTTACTTGTAAAATTAATATTACTTAGCACCGAAACGGTTCGTTATGTATTCGTAGGCGGAATGAGCGGCAACCGCACCGTCCCCGCATGCGGTAATTACCTGCTTCAAAGGATTATCGCAACAATCTCCGGCGGCAAATACGCCATCGACGTTCGTAGCCTGACGTTTATCGACCTTTATGTAACCGTAGGAGTCCATCTCAACCCCCAACTTTGATGCTATCTCGGTTTGAGGCTGAATTCCGATTGCAATGAAAACACCGTCGACCTCCATCTCCTTCGTTTCGCCGGTTTTAACGTTCCTGATGATTATCCTCTCAACCTTGCCTTTTCCCTCTATCCTTTCAACGACCGAATCCCAAATAACGGGGATATTCCTATCGAAAAACTGCTTTTGGAGAGCTTGATCTGCTCTGAATTTATCCCTTCTGTGGATCACAACGACATCACAGCCCAGATCTTTGAGATATATAGCATCTGCTAACGCTGTGTTTCCCCCTCCAACGACGGCAACCTTCTTTCCCCTGAAGAAGAATCCGTCGCAAACTGCGCAGTAGCTCACACCTCTTCCAACGAACTCCTTTTCTCCCTGTATTCCAAGTTCTCTGTGCTTCCCACCGGTTGCAATTATTACGGCTTTAGCCTTATACTCTCCCGAATCCGTCTTTATCACGAATAAATCTCCATCTCTACCGACATCTTCTACCTTCTCGAGTTTATGCTCCGCTCCGAACTTATTAGCTTGATCCTTCATCTTCGAAATCAGATCCAAGCCCGTGCCTTCGTAACCGGGGTAGTTTTCTATGAACGGTGCTATCGCAAGCTGGGAAATTCGGGACGGATCTTCGAAAACGACCGTCTTTAATCCGTATCTCGTGGAATAGATCGCGGCGGTGAGTCCAGCGGGTCCGGCTCCGATTATTGCGACGTCGAACTCCATGATTATATAACGGAAACGAAAACAAATATAGTTTGCTAAAACTGGTCAGATCTCGGCGAAAGTGATCAGGAGTTTGAACAATCTCGTCCTCTTTCCGTTCGGATTTACTAGCTTATATAAAACGAAGTCTTCCAAGTATTCGTTGCATTCGATTCCATTGCACGCGGAATAGAAATCCCTGCAATCCTTCAGTCTTTGGATGATCCTGAACGCATCCCTGCCAATCAATTCGTTGAAGTAATTCTTCAGCCATCTTTTGTCGATTCTGCGGACGAAATGCTCTCCGTCTTTGGTGAGCTTATAATACGTGTGGTGCTTCCTAACCTCGAAAGCTTTCTTGAATTTCGCTTTACTCCGTTTTATCGCCGAACCCGAATCTCTCTCGACTAAACCGGCTTTAATGAGATCGTCTATGCACGAATTGATCAGATCGAGATCGACGCAACTGATCTTCGCCATCATCTTCGCGTAATCCACCTTGGCTTTCTTTAGGTGAAGCAGGATGTAGAGGTGAATCGGCGTTAAATCATTAGGCATATTAAGAGGTTCGTCGAATCTTTTTAAGGTGTTCGCGATGTTGGACTGGGACGTCGAGAGGTTTAGGAAGATGTTTCCGAACCTCTACTACGAATTGCAAGGTGCAAGGTTACCGACGGTGCTCGATCATTTAGAGATATGCAAAAACGAGGAGGAGGCTCTGGAGGTCATAGAGTTTTTCGAGAGGAAGGGTGAGATCACGAAGGAATACGCAAACTTCCTCAGGAAAAATATAAAGCAGTTCAGCTACCTCTTCGGAACGAGGAAGAGAGGAGATTACGCGAGGAGGGGTTTGATTGATTGAAATTGGATTGGCCGGAAAGCCTAATGCTGGAAAATCGACGTTCTTCAAAGCTGCAACGCTCGTGGATGTTGCCATAGCCAACTATCCGTTCACAACGATAGAGCCGAACGTGGGAGTTGCACACGTCAGGGTTAAATGCGTCTGTAGAGAACTCGGGATTGAATGCGGTAAATGCATCGACGGCTGGAGGTTCATTCCGATCAAGCTGATAGATGTTGCCGGGCTTGTGCCAGAAGCGCACAAGGGAAGAGGTTTGGGAAACGAATTTCTCGACAACCTCAGGCAGGCTGAGGCGATAATCCACGTCGTCGACGCTTCGGGCTCAACGGATGAGGAGGGAAACGAAATTGGAATAGGCGAGCACGATCCGGTTGAGGATGTTAAGTTTCTTTACAAGGAACTGGACATGTGGATCTTCGGAATACTGAAACGAAACTGGGACAAGATAGCTAGGAGAATTCACTTGGAGAAGAGAGATCCGGTTAAGTTCATTACCGAGCAGTTAGCTGGCTTGGGCTTTAAGGAGTGGCATGTCAGAGAATCTCTGCGCGAGATAGGCAAGGGCGTTCACGAGTTCGATGAGAACGATCTGCTCAAGTTCGCTGTCGAACTGAGAAAGAGGAGGATGAAAATGGTCATTGCTGCAAACAAAGCTGACAAAGCCCCAGAGGAGTTGCTGAGGAGACTCATGAGCTTGGATGAGATAGTGATCCCAACTTCCGCGGTTTTCGAACTTACACTCAGAACAGCCGCCAAGAACGGATACATCAGATATCTGCCCGGGGATGAGGACTTCGAAATTTTGAAACCGTTGAATGAGAAGCAGAAGAAGGCTTTGGAGATGATAAGAAATTTCATGAAAAGGTTTGGAGGAACTGGAATTCAGAAAGCGATAAACACGATAGTTTTTGACGTTTTAGGCTACATAGTCGTTTATCCGGTAGAGGATGAGAACAAGTTCACGGATACGAAAGGTAATGTCTTGCCAGATGCCATGCTCGTTAAGAAGGGAACCACAGCCCGTCAGCTCGCATACATGATCCACACCGAAATAGGTGATAACTTCATATACGCTGTCGATGCGAAGAGGAAGATGAGGATAAGCGAGGATTACGAGCTGAAGCACAACGATGTCATAAAGATAGTATCCGCCGCTAAGTAGCTCCCGAAGAAGTCGAGCGTTTGCAAATGCCAGCTATTTCTTCTTTCGTGTGTATGCTCCACTTGATTTAGCATCTTGAGAAGAAATAGAAGGACTTATATCCTTGTTCATTCGAAGGAGACTTATGAAAGTCATCGCCGGAACTTCCTCTCCTCTTCTTGCAAAGAGAATAGCAGAATGCTTAAATGCGAAATTGGCAAAGACCACGTTTAAGAGATTTCCGGATGGGGAGATCTACGTAAGAATAGAAGATGCCGATGAGGAAGCCGTAGTAGTTCAGAGCATAAACTCCAACGATGATCTCGTCGCCTTGATGCTCATGTTCGATGCGCTTGAGGATGCAGAAATCGTAGCTGTCATTCCATATATGGGCTATGCGAGGCAGGATAAGAAGTTCAACGAAGGCGAAGCGATAAGCATCAGGGCTGTTGCGAGGCTGATAGAGAGTTACACGAGCAAAGTAATTACCGTAAACATACACAGCGGAGATGCGGCAAGCTACTTCAAAAAGCTGATAGAGGTCGATGCGATGCCGGTAATTGGAAAGTATTACGCTGGAAGGGATGTCGTTATGGTTTCTCCCGATTTGGGTTCCTACGAGAGAGTTAAGGTTTGTGCGGAGTATGCTGGATGTGAATTCGATTACTTGGAGAAAGTCCGAATTAACGCTGAAACCGTTGAGATTAAGTCGAAGAGTTTGGATGTTAAGGGGAGGGATGTTGTCATAGTCGACGACATCATATCGACGGGCGGAACGATGATAGAAGCCACGAAGATGCTGTTGAATGCCGGAGCGAAAAGTGTGGAATGTGCCTGCGTTCACGCAGTTTTGGCTGGGAATGCATTAAATAAGCTTTATTCCGCTGGAGTTAAGAGAGTAGTGGCAACGGATACGATAGAGAAGGCTGTAAGCGTAATCAGTGTTGCTGAAAGCATAGCGAATGTGCTGAGATAAACCTTTTATAATGTAAAATCGTGATAGTTACTCGATGCTGAGTATAGGCAAGTGTAGGTTGGTTGAGGTCTTGGAACTCGTGGGAAAGGGAAAGATCGACTATGCTTTGAAGGTTGCGGAAAACATAGAGGACGAGCTTTGGCGTTCTGTTGCTTTTGCGAAGATGGTGGACTGGTTGGTCGATGCTCCAGAGGAAGCTTTAAGGGTTGCGAAGAATATCACCAACAGCTACTGGCGCTCTCAGGCCCTTTATAAGGTCGCTGGGGGGTTTGTGAATTCCGGAGATCTAGAAAAAGCCTTAAAGATCGCGGAAAGGTTGACGCATCCCTACTGGCGTTCCGTAACGTTGGTTGAGGTTGCGAAAGGTTTTATCAAATTGGGGAAACCCGAAACGGCGTTAGAAATTCTGAACATCGCACTGAAGGTTGCCGAAAGTATAGAGGATGAGAGATGGAAGGCGGTAGCGTTAGTCAAGGTTGCGGAAGGATTCGCGGAATTGGGGTTAGAAGGAAAAGCTTTAGAAATAGCGGAGAAGGTGAACTTTGGGGGATGGAAGAGGAAGATTACTTCAGGGGTCAGATCACGTAAACATCTCCGTTCTTAGGAGCGTAAGCTTCTACACCCAATTCTTCCTTTATCCAGTTTGCAAAGCCTTCGGTGTCTTCTCCGTGCACTGTGAAGACGATCTCCGCACCTCTATCGACTACCTTTCTGACGAGCTCTTTTAGCTGTCTGTCATCCGCATGTGCTGAGAAGTCGAACTGCTCTACACCCATCTTCAGTTTAACTACCCTGTTGCCCAAATTTATCAATCCATCGTTCAACGCCATGTGTCCGTTCGTCCCCTCAACCTGATAACCGGTAAGCAGTATCTTTGATTTCTCGTCGTTGTAGAGCCTTGAGATGTAGAACAATGCTGGCCCTCCGTTCAGCATTCCCGCTGTAGTGACTATCACACATGGTTCTCTGAGCAGATCTTCCCTCTTACCTCTCTCCACAGGAATTGCGTTCTTCAAAGCCCTCCTCAAGGCCTTAGCACTCTTTATATAATCCGGATATCTCTCCAAGATGCTCGCAACCTCTCTGCCCATACCATCAACGTATGGAGTTATACCGTATCTTTCGAGGATCATCAGAACTTCCTGAGTTCTACCAACGGCGAAAGCCGGAATTATGACATGCCCCTTGTTGTCGAGGGTTTCAAGTATCGACTCAACGAATGCCCTTTCAAGCTCCTTTCTATCTGGATGCTCTACGCCGAAGTAAGTGCTCTCAACTATCAGAATATCGGTTTCAGGATAGTCGGTATATGCCGGTTCAAGCAACCTTGTCTCTTCAAGCTTGATGTCTCCGGTGTAGAGGATGCTTACATCCTTTGTCATGTGAACGCTTGCACTTCCCGGAATGTGTCCGGCGTTGAAGAAAGTTATCTCCCAGCCGTTCACGTAGAACGGCTCTTCGTAGTCTACTTCTTCCGTATTGCTTTCAAACTGCCTGAACTGTCTCATCGTGTAAGGTGGGTTGCGCATGATGTTTATCGAGTCTTTAAGCAATAAAATCGAGAGTTCAAGGGTTGGAGGCGTCATGTAGACCTTTGGATCGTAATCCATCAGATTCGGCGCAACGCCGACATGATCGAGATGTCCGTGAGTGATTATGACAGAGTGCGGCATGAGTCCGTTTAAAGGAAATTCCGGCGGATCGGACGGCTTAAGCCCGTAATCGAGCATAATGCCATCTACCATTATCGCCGATCTTCCTACTTCCCTGCAACCACCGAGGAACTGTATCGTGGTCATTCTTACGGAGGTCTCGACTTCGAAATATATAAATTTCGCCGATTTTTAAAGACAGAAATTTATAAAAGTTAAATTTCGACGATGACGACCGCATTTTCTGTTTCGAGGACTTCTACTCCCTCTCCTCCCAAGACCTTCTCAATCTCAATGTCGAACCATTCGCTCTTAAGCTCGATCTTTTCTCCGCCGACATCTACCTCGATACTCCCCCTCTCAACGAACTTGAGCTTCTCTTCGTTCGAAAGCTTGCTAACGGCACTGACGATCGCTTTGACCTTATCCTTAAACATCGGGCCTAAGATGTTGAACTTCGGCTTCAGAGCTTTCACTCTAACCTCTATCGTCGGCATCTCCTTCAGAAGCTCCACTTCCGCATTAAGCGCTCCCGCTATGTCCCTCGTATCGATTTCGGTTGGAGCGAAAATCATAACTTTCTTAAGTGGAGCATTCAAAGGCAAGCCCTTGTCGTGTTTCATCCTTCTAACGACCGAAACAACCTCCTTTATCAGTTCTCCTCTCTTTTCAGCTTCCTCATCGATTAGCCTCTCGTCAGCTTCTGGATAGCTCTGCAGATGGACGCTCTCAACCTTCTCGCCGATTCCTTCGTGAAGCCTCTGCCAGCACTCCTCAGCTAAGAATGGCGTGAACGGGGCGAGCAATCTTGTTAGGATGTTCATCACCGTGTATAAAACGAATCTCGCCGGCATCTTTTCGTCCTCGCTTCCGGCATACAGTCTATTCTTCACTATCTCCAAGTAGTTGTCCGCGTATTCATACCAAGTGAAGCTCCTGATCGCCTTTAGTGCTTCCGCAAATCTGTAGTTCTCCATGTGCTCATCAACCTCCTTAACGAGTTTCATAAGCTTCGAAAGTATCCATTTGTCAGCATCTCTGAGCAGTTTTGCATCCTCATCGCTCGGTTTTTCCTTCAAATGAAGCAAAGTAAACCTAAGAATGCTCCAGAACTTCTGCTGGAACCTCGAAGCTGCAACGATCTCTTTCCAGCTGAAGGCGACGTCGTCTCCAACCACACCGCTCGCCGCCCATTGCCTCAATGCATCTGCTCCATACTTCTCTACGACCTCATGAGGCTCCACGATGTTCCCCAAGCTCTTGCTCATCTTTCTTCCATCTTCACCAAGCACCATCCCGTTTATTACGATCTCCTTCCAAGGTATATCTCCAACCAAAGCGAGCGATCTCAGAATCGTGTAGAAAGCCCAAGTCCTGATTATGTCATGCCCCTGAGGTCTGAGGCTCGTCGGATAGTCGTCCTTCTTCCAGTCGTCGGGCCATCCGGTGATGGCGAGCGGCGTAATAGATGAATCCATCCACGTATCTAAAACGTCAGTTTCTCCTTCGAATTCAGTGCTTCCGCACTTTGGACAAGGTTCCTTCGGCTTATCCTTCGTCGGATCCACCGGAAGCCATTCCTCCTTTGCAACCACAATCGCTCCGCACCTCTTGCAATACCAAACCGGAATCGGAGTCGCGAAGATCCTCTGCCTGCTTATAACCCAGTCCCATTCCATCCCCTCAACCCAGCTTTCCAGACGGGAAAGCATGTGCTCGGGAACCCACTTGATTCGTCTTGCAGCCTCTAAGATTTTTTCCTTCTCAACCTTGACGAACCACTGATCTTCGACTATTATCTCCACAGGCGTCTTGCACCTCCAGCAAACCCCTACGTTCTGCTCTATCTCCTCCTGCTTTATAAGCCTCCCTTCTTCAGCCAAATCCCTGAGAATAGCTTCTCTAGCCTCCAAAGTCGTCAATCCCGCGTATTTTCCGGCTTTTTCGTTCAATCTTCCGTCCTTATTTAAAATAGCTCTTAGCTGTAGATTGTGCTTCTTCCACCACTTAACATCCTGCTTGTCTCCGAATGTGCAGATCATTACGATTCCAGTTCCGAATTCTGGATCGACGTCTTCATCGGCTATTATCTCAACCTCGTAATCGGTTGTTGGCACCTTAACCTTCCTGCCTATCAGATGTTTGTAGCGCTCATCCTCGGGATGAACAGCTATCGCAACGCATGCCGGGATGAGTTCGGGACGGGTTGTCGCGATTATCACGGAGTTTTCTCCGTCTCCGAATCGGATGTAGTTTAGCTTCGTCTTTCCCTTCTTGTATTCTATCTCAGCAAGCGCTATCGTGGTCTGGCATCTCGGACAGAAAACCACGGGATGGTAACCCTTGTATATCAACCCCTTGTTGAACATCCTTACGAAGGAAATCTGAGTCTTGCGGTAATACTCGGGATACATTGTGATGTATTCCTTGCTCCAGTCTATCGAGAAGCCGAGCCTCTTCATCGTCTGCTTCATCCTCTCTATGTTCCTCTTCGTGAACTCGACGCACAGTCTTCGAAACTCTTCCCTCGGAACGTCGTTCTTGCTTATGCCGTGTATCTCCTCCACTTTAACTTCGGTCGGCAATCCGTGGCAATCCCAGCCCTGAGGGAACATGACCTCGTAACCCTTCATCCTCTTGTATCTCGCTATGAAGTCGATGTAGCACCAGTTCAGGGTGTTTCCGATGTGGAACGAACCGGTTGGATACGGGGGAGGGGTATCGATTATGTAGTGAGGCTTCTTTGAGTTCCAGTCAAAGTAATACATATCGTCCTTCCAAAGCTTGATCCACTTCTCTTCAACTTCCTGAACCTTATACTCCTTCTCGATCATAGGCTTAAGCTGAGATATTTTGTTAAAATACTTATTCGTTACTTCACGTAATTCCTCAAAGTTCCGATATTCTCTATCTCAACTTCAACGATGTCTCCGTGCTTAAGCTCGCCAACTCCGGCTGGGGTGCCAGTAGCTATTACGTCTCCCCTCTTCAGGGTCATGATCGACGATACGAACTCGATCAGCGTCGGGACGTCGAAGATGAGGTTGGAAGTCGTCGAACTCTGAACGACTTTGCCGTTGACCCTCGTCTGGATTCTCAAGTTCGATGCGTCTTTGAAGCATGCAACGTAAGGGCCAATTGGTGCGAAGGTATCGAATGATTTAGCTCGCGTCCACTGTCCATCCTTCCTCTGCAAATCTCTTGCGGTTACGTCGTTGAAGCAAGTATATCCAAGGACATATTCAAGCGCATCTTCGCGAGAAACGTTTTTGCATCTCTTCGCGATTATTACTGCGAGTTCTCCTTCGTAATCTACCCTCTTAGACTGCTTTGGCAATTCTATGAAATCCTCGTGCCCGATCACAGCCGAAGGAGGTTTAAGAAATATTATCGGCTCTTCCGGCAGTTCCATGTTCAACTCCTTGGCGTGATCCATGTAATTTAAACCTATGCAGATGATTTTTTCTGGCTTGACCGGAGGTAGAAACCTGACGTTCTCGAACCTCAAACCTTCAAAATCGATTATACCGTTTTCGATCTCAAAATAGCCTTCAAATATCTCCCCGTGTGCAACGAATCTCCCGTAGGCGAGCATGGAGGGTGAAGGGCGGAGAAGGATATAACAATTTCTAAAAACCCATAATTCAAGCTTGAGTCATGGAGATACTAAACGATAGGTTTAGGATTTTCTTGGATGCGAAGGTGCTCGAATTCAAGCCGGGATTTGCGAGGGTTAAGGGAGTCGTTAGGGAGGAGTTCACGAACTTCCACGGTTTTTGCCACGGAGGATATCTGATCTCGCTTGCGGACTTCGCTTTGGGATTGGCTGCGAATTCCGATGGAGTAAAGAGGTTTGCGGTTTCGATAAGCATGGACTTTCTAACGCCAGCCTTCGTCGGAGATGTGCTTGTTGCCGAAGCTAAGGTAGTTAAAGCCGGGAATAGAATCTCGTTCTACGAGATGGTGATTTTGAGAGGAAACGACGTCATAGCGAAGGGAAGGGCGGTAGTCTATTCGAGGGGAGAAAAGATCGAATAAAAAATGGATCATCTAATCCTGTCGATTCCGAACTTCTTTCTTATATTTTCTGCTGTTTCATTCTTCTGCGGGATTTCTCCATCCGGCTCGTATCTCGACAGTAGATTCGGAGACTTAACGCCGGTCATTATAGCCATGACCCTTACCATACCTTCCAATTCGTCTTCTATCCTCGCTCCCCATATCACGTTCGCGTTTACGTCGATTTCAAAAGTTAGCTCTCTAACGATTTCTTCAGCCTCTTTAATCGTCAGATCGTTTCCTCCCGAAATGTGGATGAGCGCACCCCTTGCACCTCTGAAATCGACTTCGAGCAACGGATGGTTGAGGCAGTCCCTTACGACATCCTTCGCCTTCGATTGGGATTTCGATTCTCCAACCAACATCACAGCCACTCCGCCGTTTTCCATAACAGCCTTAACATCGGCGAAGTCTATGTTCATCAGAGACGGGCGGGTGATCGTATCCGTAATTCCCCTTATGGTTTCTGCTATTAGCTGATCCATAACGCTGAAAGCCTGCTCTATCGGAAGATTCGGCACGTATTCGAGTAGTTTGTTGTTGTCCAAAACTACAACCGTATCGGAATACTTCCTAAGCTCTTCCAAACCTTCGGCGGCCTTCCTCAACCTTGCCCTTTCAACCAAGAAGGGCATGTTAGCCATGCTTATTACTATGGCCCCCTGCTGTTTCGCAACCTCAGCTATAACCGGAGCCGCTCCCGTTCCAGTCCCTCCGCCCATTCCGGCGCATATGAAAACCATGTTTGCATCAGCTAAAAGTTGCTCGAAAACACCTCTCGCCATCTCAGCGGCTTTTCTGCCTATATCCGGATAACCTCCAGCTCCCAAACCGCGGGTAATACTCCTTCCTATTAAAACCTTCTTATCCGCTTTTGTTATCAACAGATGTTGCTTGTCCGTGTTTACGGCAACCGTTAACACACCGTTAACACCTATGTTCTTCAACCTCGTTATCGTATTGTTTCCGGAACCACCAACCCCAACGACAACTATTTTCGGTAGTTCAAAATCCTTAACCGCCTTCTCCTCGGACTTCTCCTTCTGATAATACTCCTGCGCCTTAACAACGAAAGATTTCATAACCATTCCTCCTAAATATACGGACGCATATTCTGTTGCTTTTCAATAAGCTTAGCCTTCTCAGCCAAAAGCTTACGAATTGCATCCCTAATAGCTTCGCTAACGGAAGCGTATTCTCCCATCTGAACAAGAGCCTCCAACATTTCATAATGTTGATCCGTAAGCCTGATCGAGATCTTTCTCATTTCGGCTCACCTAAACATGCTGTCTTACATGCGGGTGCCCGCTGACATCCGTATGTGGTCGGTTCATGGTTCATTTGTCCGACATTGTCGGACAATAGTCCGACTCCATAATATATAAGCATTTTGGTTTCAGTATTATATGGACTCATAAAAGATGAAACCGAAAATACTACAAAAACAAAAATGGATATAAAAGGAGATTTGAAACTAAACGATTCTATGAAATCTTTTGAGGAAAAAATAAGTCTGAATAAATATTATCTTGCTATTTTATAAATCAGCATCTAATTATTGTTATTGTGATCATGTGGTAAGTCCCAGTCCTTGCTTGGATCTTCTTTAACGTATTTTTCGATCAGTCTGTCCTCAAGATCCAAGTCAAACAGATTCGCTAAGCTCAAAATCATGAAGAGCACGTCTACGAGTTCTTCTTTGATGTTCGGTATCTCACGTTTGCGAACAGCTTCTGCAAGCTCCCCAACCTCTTCGAATAGAACGGCGAGTAGGAAGAGTTCTCCCGATTTTGAATCGATCTCGTAGTATTTTTCCCTAATTATCCTCTGAATTTCTCGCAATTCCATAGATAAACTCGGGCGGTTAGATTTAAATATCATTTCCGTTCTTTAGGTTTGGGATGGCTGAAGAGATTCCCGAAGGTAAGTTCACACACGAATACGTCGTAATCGGTTGCGGCGGAACCGGATTTAGTGTTGTTAGGGAGCTCGTAAGAAGAGGAAAAAAGGTTTTAGCCGTGGACGTCTCAAAAGAAAGGGTCGAGATCCTTAGGGATGAGAATTACGATGCCATAGTTGGAGACGCGAGGGATGAAACCCTCTACGAAAACTTGGACTTTGACAGGGTTTCGGTTATACTGCTACTCACATCGGATGTTGAGGTGAACAGGGATGCGATAGAGATCATAAGAAGATACAGCAAAGAGGTGTTCATAATTGCAAGGGCTCCGAGTCCTAAGCTTAAAGAAGAACTTGAGCACGCCGGAGCGGATTTCGTCGTCGTTCCATCGGAAGCTATGAAGAACGCCGTAATAGATGCTCTAAAGAGAATAGATTCCTTTAGAAAGATCAAGAAGTTCAGAAAAGTTTTAGAAAGCGTGAAAGGAGGCAAATTGGGAATTTTTACGCACGACAATCCTGATCCGGATGCCATCTCATCCGCATTCGCTTTGAGGGAAATAGCCAAGAGGTTCGGAGTCGATGCGGACATAATATACTACGGTGAGATTCTGCATCAGGAAAATAGGGCTATGGTTAATCTGCTCGAAATTCCACTGCTTAGAGGAGATGAGGTCGATCTTTCGCAATACACCAAGTTCGCGCTCGTAGATTGTTCGGCTCCGGGTGTTAACAACTCGATTCCCAAGGATATAAAGATAAGCATAGTGATAGATCATCACCCAGCCGAGAACGTAGAGGCGGAATACGTTGATATCAGAACGGACGTCGGAGCGGCGGCGACTATAATGACGGAGTATCTTAGGGAACTCAAAATAGTTCCGAGCAGGATCCTCGCAACGGCTTTGTTCTTCGGAATAAAGAGCGAAACCGACGAGTTCAAGAGAAACACTAGAACTTCCGACTTCTACGCCGCGGCTTACCTCTATCCTTTCGTCGATCATGAGATGATAGAGAAGATGGAAGGTCCGGCGATTTCGACTGAAACTCTCGACGTTTTGGGAACTGCGATAAAGAACAGACAGATATACTCAAGCTTCCTGATCAGCTTCGCCGGTTTTATAAACGATAGGGACGCACTTCCTCAAGCTGCGGATTTCTTGCTGAGACTTGAGGGTATATCCACCGTTCTCGTTTTCGGAGTCATAAAGGATACCGTCTACCTTTCGGCGAGGAACAAGGACGTCAGGATAAACATAGGTGAAGTTCTCAGAAGGGCTTTCGGAGATGTCGGAAGCGCAGGTGGGCACGCGCATGCCGCTGGCGGACAGATTCCGTTGGGTATCTTCGGAGATGTTTCGGATAGGGAAGCTCTGAGCAAGCTTTTGACTGAAGCTATAAAGAGGAGATTTTTGAGCGCCTTGGGTGTTGAGATCAAAGAATAACAGTTATATCTAATGATAATTCAGAGCGGAAGCTGATGACGGCAAAGATAGATGACACGTTCGCCGAGGCTTTCGATATTAAGATTTCGAGAATTCTTATTACCGCATTCGATTACGGGTTGGCACTTGAGTGTGCTAAAGAGGCAACCGGTTTTGCAACATCCATAATCATGTGCCCAGCCGAAGCTGGAATAGACAGAACAGCAAAGCCAAACGAAACGCCGGACGGAAGGGTTGGAGTGTATGTAATGATATGTCATCCTAGCGAGGAGAAGTTGGAAAAACAGCTTTTGGCAAGAATAGGGCAATGCGTTTTGCCGGCACCGACGACAGCAGTATTTAACGGATTGCCGAATGCGGAGAAGAAGTTCAGAATAGGATACAAGATCAAGTTCTTCGGAGACGGATTTGAGGAAGAGGTCGAGGTTAGCGGGAGGAGATGCTGGAAGATTCCGATCATGGAGGGCGAGTTCATAATAGAGGACGGTATAGGCTACGCCGACGGAATTGCCGGAGGTAATTTCATAATAATGGCTGAAAGTCAGGCTTCCGCATTGATGGCGGCTAAAGCGGCCGTGGATGCGATATCTAACGTCGAAGGTGTCATAACCCCGTTTCCGATAGTAGCTTCGGGCTCGAAAGTTGGATCAAGATACAGATTCTTGAAGGCTTCGACAAACGAAAGGTTCTGCCCGACTTTGAGGAACAAAGTCGATTCGGAATTGCCGTCGAACGTTAAGGGAGTTTACGAGATCGTTATAAACGGGATCAGCTTAAATGCAGTGAAGGAAGCTATGAAGGTCGGAATACAGACGGCAATGAAAATTCCGGGTGTTGTTAAGATCACCGCGGCAAACTTCGACGGAAAGCTTGGAAAGTATAAGGTATGGCTCAATGAATTATTCGATTAATTTTATATTATATAATAAAACATCAACTTTTTAACCGTAAAAAGGTTTATTACGGCTTTCGCGGAATAAAAGTTAGTGGTAGTATGAGGACGTTCGATTGGAAATCGTATAAGGATAAGGGAAAGAAGAAGGACGAAATAAAGGAAGAAAAAATGCTGGAGCAGAACCTTGAGGAGTTAAAAGAGGAGGCTCTGAAGCCGGGGGGTGGAAAGGATCTCAAAGAGATCGCAAAAGAAGTCCTCACTGAAGAGGATTAAGCTCAAGTTCGTCGGTGGATTTGATATAAAGGAGAAGGAGTTAGAGGCTGAAGAGGGTAAGAGGTATTCGGAAGTGCTGTCAAGCTTGGGGATAAACCCCGAGACTGTGGTTTTGGTTAAAGACAATACTCCGATTCCTACTGACGATTTTGTTGAAGATGGTGAGGTTGTAGTTATGAGAGTTATTTCCGGTGGTTAATTCTATTTTTTATATTGCATTTTTTGGTAGAGGTTGTCAAGACAAGTATTTATTATGCGAGGTTTTATTGAGGGGGTTAAGAGATCGAAGGTATTTAAGAGGAAAAAGTTTAGAAGTATATTTCTTTGGGCTTTCATTAAGGAAAACGAGTTTATTCATGTCTTTATTTGAGGAAATTTC
>WAKM01000024.1 GCA_015523335.1 Archaeoglobaceae archaeon
GTTATAGCACAGCAAGGTAAAAATCCATAAATATTAAAATTGAACATCTACCGTCGTTAAGAAAAGGTAATAATTTAGACTGAAAAATAGACACATGTCGAGGAAATATTTAAATAGTGTCGATTTGGATAAAAATCGAAAGGAGGTGTTTGAATGTCCAAAACGATCGAATCTCTGATGAAAGTTGAGGAAGTATACGAACCGCCGGCAGAATTTAAGGAGAAGGCTTGGGTTAAGGACGAATCCATTTATGAAAAAGCGGAGAAGGACTGGATCGGCTTTTGGGATGAGATAGCAAAGACCGAGATCGAATGGTTTGAGCCTTACAAGAAGGTTCTCGATGATAGCAACGCACCCTTCTACAAGTGGTTCGTTGGCGGTAAGATCAACATAACTCACAACTGCCTTGATAGGCACGTTAGGACTTGGAGAAAGAACAAAGCCGCTATAATCTGGCAGGGTGAGCCGGAAAATGAGAGAAGAGTTCTCACTTACTACGAACTATACAGAAGGGTCTGCAGGTTCGCCAACGCGTTGAAGAGCTTAGGGGTGAAGAAGGGAGACAGGGTAACGATATACATGGGAATGGTCCCGGAGTTAGTAGTTGCCATGCTCGCGTGTGCAAGAATCGGTGCGATCCACAGCGTAGTCTTCGGAGGATTCTCAGCTACGGCACTCAGAGATAGAATAAACGACGCTCAGGCTAAAGTCGTAATCACGATGGACGGATTCTATAGAAGGGGCAAGATCGTTGAGACGAAGAAGATCGTTGACGAGGCGTTGGAGGATGCCCCGAGCGTCAAGTATGTCGTAGTTTACAACAGGCTTGGAATGGACGTGAACATGGTTGAGGGCAGAGATCTCTGGTGGCATGACATCCAGTATGGAGTATCTTGGAAGTGCGAGCCGGAAGTTATGGATTCCGAAGATCCGCTGTTCATACTATACACGTCGGGAACCACTGGCAAGCCGAAGGGTGTTCTGCACGTTCACGGCGGTTACAACGTTGGAACACACATAACGACTAAGTGGGTGTTCGATCTCAAGGA
Source organism: Archaeoglobaceae archaeon (assembly GCA_015523335.1). Lineage (GTDB taxonomy): Archaea > Halobacteriota > Archaeoglobi > Archaeoglobales > Archaeoglobaceae > WAKM01. The sequence continues at coordinate 1,050 of WAKM01000024.1, forward strand.
TGAAGACATATACTGGTGCACCGCAGATATAGGCTGGATCACAGGACATAGCTACGTTGTTTACGGACCTTTGAGCAACGGTGCGACGGTTCTGATGTATGAAGGAGCTCCGGACTATCCACAGCCGGACAGATGGTGGAGCATAATCGAGAGGTTTGGTGTTACGGTATTCTACACGGCTCCTACAGCTATAAGATACTTCATGAGGCTCGGCGAGGAATGGCCGAAAAAGCACGACCTCAGCAGCTTAAGACTGCTCGGAACTGTCGGAGAGCCGATAAATCCGGAAGCTTGGAAGTGGTTCTACAGAGTAATCGGAGGAGAGAGGTGTCCGATCGTCGACACGTGGTGGCAGACCGAAACCGGAATGCACCTCATCACACCACTGCCAGGAGTTACGAAGCTCAAGCCCGGTTCCGCAACGAAGCCGTTCCCCGGCATAAAGGCAGAAGTTTGGGATGACGACGGCAACCCATGCCCGCCTAACGTTGGAGGTAAGCTCGTAATTACGAGACCGTGGCCGTCGATGCTCAGAACGCTCTGGGGCGATCCGGACAGATACATCAAGACATATTGGAGCGCGTTCAAAGGCAAGCTCGTATACTTCACTGGAGATGGTGCAAGAATTGATGAAGATGGCTACTTCTGGATAATGGGTAGAATAGATGATGTGTTAAATGTCAGTGGACACAGAATAGGAACGGCTGAGCTTGAAAGCGCTCTCGTTGCTCACAAAGCAGTTAGTGAAGCGGCGGTTATTGGAAAGGCTCATGAGATCAAGGGAGAGGTGCCGGTAGCTTTCGTAGTCCTCAAGGAGGGCTACGAGCCATCCGTAGAGCTCAAGAAGGAGCTTAAGGAGTGGGTCAGAAAGACGATCGGTCCGATTGCGGTTCCGGACGACATAATATTCGTCGAGAAGTTGCCGAAGACGAGAAGCGGAAAGATAATGAGGAGGGTTCTGAGGGCCGTTCTTTCCGGACAGCCGCTCGGTGATGTAACGACGTTGGAGGATCCGAAAGCCGTTGAAGAGGCGAAGAAAGCTTACGAAGAGATAAAGAAAGCTATGGAAAAACAATAATCTATTTTTTAGGGGGATCGCTTATGGAGAAAGATTGGGCTAATCCGGCGGTAGTTGGCCTTATGGGCTTCGCTTTAACGACGATGGCGACTGGTCTGCACGTCATGGGCTACTGGGGTGCGGGGCCTACGTTGGCTCTTGCTCTGGCATTCGGAGGGACGGCACAATTTATAGCTGGCATAATAGATCTGAAAAAAGGAAACGTGTTCGGTGGATCAGCATTCATGTCCTACGGAGCATTTTGGTGGGCAGTTTTCATAAAGGACATAATACTGCCGACGTTTGGTATCAAGGTCGGAGCCCTCGGAAACGCAGGGTTCGCATTAATGTGGTTCCTGTTTACGTTCGCATTCATGATAGCATCGTTCAGAATAGGCAAACTGCTCTCGGCACTTTTCGTATTGCTGTGGATCGCGTTCGGTCTGCTCGTAGCTCTGCCGATCGGACTCGTTCCTGCGAAACCCGTAGGCTTGGAGATATTCATAACGGGGCTCTTGGCCTGGTATATAGCCATGGCCGAACTCGTTAACGCCGTATACGGCAGGGGATTACTACCCCTTTCCTAATTTTTCTTAACAAAAATTTTTATTTCCCGGCGTTTATTCGCAGTGTATGGATCCGACCGTTGTAGTTATAGACTTTCAAGAGAGGTTGGCTCCGCACGTTGTAGACATCGATTACATCGCGAAGAATTTGGTAAAATTAATAAAATTTTGCAAGCTGATGGATATTCCCGTTGTCGTTACCGAACAGATCAAGCTCGGATCGACTGTGAAAGAACTCAGAGATGTCTTGGGCGAATTTGAACCGATACGGAAGATCAGTTTCAGCTGTTGTAAAAACGAAGAGTTTTTTAAGGTCTTAGGAGAACTCAAGAGACGGGAAATCGTGCTTACGGGCTTGGAAACGCACATATGCGTTCTACAGACTGCCTTGGATCTCCTCAAGCTGGGTTACGAGGTATACTTAGCTGTTGACTGCACGGGATCGAGAAAAAAGCTCGACAGAGATGTAGCGATACAGAGAATGGCTTTCGAAGGAGTAAAGCTAACTACGGCTGAAACGTTCATATATGAACAGACCGTGTCGGCAGATATGGAATTGTTTAAGGAGATACTAGACATAGTTAAGGAATGACCGGATATGCTGGTTGAGATCGGATTGGCGGTTATACTCCTTCTCGTCCTGATTCTACCTTTTAAAGTAAGGGCGGTTGAGGAAAACTTGGAGCTGTTTTTTCTCACTATGGGTATTCTGTCCGTTACGATATCCAGACTTTGGAGTAGAGAACTCGTTATAGACGCACTAAGGGAGCCGGTATGGTTACCTAATACGCCCGTTCCGATAGGCATATTCCAAGTCGTTCTCGTATTCGGTTTGGTAGTATACAAATACGGAAGAGCGATATACGGAAACTTGCACAAGATAGTTAAGAAGTTGGGTTTGAAGTTTTTCGCCTTCCTTATGGTGGTCATACTCGGACTCGTATCGAGCGTTATATCTGTGATAGTAACAGCCGTTATCCTTTCGGAAATCGCGGCCATTCTTCCGGTTGACAGACTGAGAAAAATTGAATTCGTTGTAATCGCTTGCTTTTCCGTAGGATTGGGAGCAGTTTTGACTCCAATAGGCGAGCCCCTTGCAACCATAGCGATTTCAAAGCTTAAAGTTCCACCGTATAACGCCGACTTCTTCTTTCTGTTCAGACTTTTAGGAATATACGTGATTTCGTGCATAATCGCGCTCGGGATCTATGCCGGATATAGGATTAAGGGAAACGAGAAGATGGACGTCGAAGAAATCCCGGAATACACCGAAACGCTCAGAACGGTTGTAGTAAGAGCGATTAAAGTTTACGTCTTCGTCGCCGCACTAATTCTGCTCGGAACCGGATTATCTCCGCTCGCAACTTTGGTGTTCGAAAGGATTCCTCCCGAAGGGTTATATTGGCTGAACACAATTTCAGCCGTGCTCGATAACGCTACGCTTGTAGCTGTCGAAATAGAGCCAACGCTTTCGCTTACCCAGATAAAATGCGCGTTGATGAGTCTACTGATTTCGGGAGGCATGCTAATACCGGGCAACATTCCGAATATAGTTGCCGCCGGAAGGTTAGGTATCAGAATGAAGGAGTGGGCAAAGATAGGTGTTCCGATAGGTATCGTATTACTGCTCGTTTACTTTTTCATTCTAACGCTTGAGATCCATACGTTCGGATTTTAGCTTAATTAATTTATAAAATAAAATAGAAAATCTCCTAAAATTCAATCTCTCCAGTCCTGATTCTAATCGATTTTTCGACGGGAATTATGAAAATTTTTCCGTCGCCGTATCTTCCTGTTCTTGCACTCTTGATTATCGTATCGACCACAGCGTCAACGTTTTCGTCTTTGACGACCACGAATATCTCGACCTTTGGCAGTAGGTCGA
>WAKM01000025.1 GCA_015523335.1 Archaeoglobaceae archaeon
AAGCCAAAGAGATGAAAATCGACATCAGAACGTTTTTAGAGGTAAAACTCTTCGAATACATAACTGGAAGAGAGTCTTTGACCATTTCCAAGCCCCTTAGCTACAAGGAAGTTAAATCCGATTTCGAAAAATGGCTCAAATCTAAAATAAGTGAGGAAACGGCGGAAAGATACCTCAACAAACTTAAGGAATTGGGGGATGTAACTTTTGAGTCCTTAACGAGCCTCTATCGAAGAAATCCGACGAATAACACCGCTAAAGCAATCAGAAACCTCGTAAACTTCCTTGAGGAAAGGGAACTAATCGACCCAAAGACCGCAAACAGAATAAGGAGAGTTGCGGAGATTAAGAAAGGCAAGCCTGATAAGATGATTCCAACGGATGAAGACATAAGAGAAGCTTTCGAACATTTCAAATCCAAGTTAAGCGAGGAAAAATACCTAATAGCCCTGATTTTGCTTTTCAGCGGTGCAAGGCTCAGCCACATCGTTAAAATGCTCAACGAATTCGATCCCAAGTTTCTGGTTTTCAAGGAAGGATTTGCGAGATATGAGATTTCTCATCTTTCAGAGGGCTTTAAGGAAGGATTTTGGATTTACCTACCCGATTGGTTGGCAAAACGGCTCAAGAGGATGGAAATCGACTACAACGTCAAGGATTCGATAAATTACAAAACGAAATCTGGAAGGACTGTCTCACCCAAGTATATCCGCAAGTGGTTCAACAACCTTCTCGTTAGGTTAAAGGTTGACAAGGATGTTAGAAACTTCATTCTGGGGAGAAGGAGAGAAATAAAGTTCTCGGTCGAGGCGGACAACTATTTAGAGCTATTACAGTTGGCTGATGAGGAATACAAGCGGATATCCAAGGAATTGTCAAAAATCGTTTTTAGGTGAGACTAAATGAGACTCCTACGTTGGCAATAGGAATTCCGTCAAAATAAGAGATCGCTCTTTTAAATTCTTTAGCTTTTTTCGAATTGTTAATAGTCTGATCGGCTCAAAGCAGTTGTGATAAAGTGTCAAATATTTAAGAACCGCTTGAAGATTAATATTGCGTTTAACGAATTTTTTGCAGTCTCACTTTTTCGCTACCACCGATAGAAATGAGACTGATTCTGAGACTTTATAGAAATTGAGTTATATTTTTGGTGGAGAGAGATTTATCTCGATACCCAACATTTTGCAAGTTTCTCTGACGTTTTTGCCAATGAACTCAAGGTATTCGTCAAAAACCTTCAAGAATTCCTCAATTTCCCTTTTAACCTCAGGATCAAGGTCTGGACGTTTTAATAGCTGTTTCAACCTAACATATCTCTCAAACATTCTTTCTCCAATTCTTAGACCTTCCAAGCTTGGCATGATCGAAACCCTTTTAACTTTTCAATTTGTTAAGGTATTAAACGCCCGGGCCGGGATTTGAACCCGGGTCGCGGGCTCGACAGGCCCGCATGATAGGCCGGGCTACACCACCCGGGCTTCGAGACTAAATTTCATTTGTCGCTTTTTAAATGTTTTGGTAAAAAATTCAAAAATCGCCATAAAAATAGGAGATACTACGTTTTCAGAGCTAACTTGATGTCTTCAGCCTTTACTGTCTTTCTGCCGGCATGCTTTGCGATTTCGACAGCCTTCTTTGCAACCTCAGTAGCCCACTCCTCAAGTATCTCGGCTAAAGCCTCTCTTGCGTCTTCACTCACTCTTTCGGCACCGGCTTTTCTAATCAACCTATCGATTGGAGCAATTGGCAACTCGCCCATTCTAAATCACCTCCTTCAATATTCGGCTGAGTTATTCAAAATATATATAGTTTTCGCAAAACTTCATTGTGGTTTGGTTAATTTGCTCTAACATCTTTAGCCTCATGCCTATTTCTACCTAAAACCGAATTCATCTGATAGCCGACAAAAACCCAGTTCTGATCGAACTATAACAATTTATCATGATTTTATCAAATTATACGAAAGGATTATAAGATTGCGATGTTATGGCAAATCGATGAAGTTCAAATGCGTTCAGTATGACTGGAACGACATCTACGAACTCTGCAAAGAGGTTGCGAAAAAGATAAAGGAATCAAATTTTAAGCCAGACGTGATCGTAGCCGTCGCAAGAGGTGGCTGGGTTCCCGCAAGAATCTTAGCCGACTTGTTGTTTGTAAAAGAGCTATACAGTGTTAAAGCTGAACACTGGGGAATGGTCGCTACCGAAACTGGAAAAGCCAAGATTACTCAGCCTTTAACCGTAGACCTGTCCGGTAAGAAAGTTCTCGTAGTCGATGACGTTGCGGATACCGGCGAAACTGTGGAGCTTGTAGCCAAGCACGTAATGGAGAAAAATGCTAAGGAAGTCAGAACAGCCGTGCTCGACTTCAAGCACACGTCGAAGTTCGTTCCGGATTACTACGCTAAGGAGATGGAAAGTTGGAGGTGGATCGTGTATCCTTGGAGTCTTTACGAAGATGCAAAGGATCTAATTAGCAGAATTGCGAACAACGGTATGAGCGTTGAGGAAATAAAGAAGAAGCTTGAGGAGGAGTTCGAGTTTTTCGTAGATGAAGCCATTATCGAGGACGTTTTGAGTGACTGCTCTGCTTGAGGTTTGCGGGCGATAAAGCAGTGATGATTTTAGCTCGTAGTATTCCTCCCGACATGGAGCTTTGGAAAGCGATTTTGACTCGGCACTGAAGTTTCCGCACTTCCTAGCGGAGCGGATTTAATATAGTTAAGTTTTATCAACAAACGAATTGAAGGTTACATATGCAGGTTGAAAGAATCGTAGATGTAGCTTTGGGTAGGGAGAAAGCGGATCTGGTCATAAAAAACGCTGAAATAGTCAACGTTCTTACCGAGGAGTTTATCAAAGCCGATATAGCCGTCTGCGGTAACAGAATCGCCGGAATCGGAAATTACAGCGGGGTAGAGGAGATAGATGCTGGAGGGCTATACGCAGTTCCCGGACTAATAGACGGGCACACACACATCGAGATGTCCATGCTCAGCGTTACCGAATTCGCCCGAATTGTCGTGCCGAGGGGAACGACGAGCGTCGTTGCTGATCCTCACGAAATTGCCAACGTCTTGGGCAAAGAAGGTATAAGGGTTCTGCTTGATGAGGCTAAAACGACTCCGCTGAAAGTTTTCTGCATGATACCCTCTTGCGTTCCCTCCTCACCGCTCGAAACTTCCGGAGCTAAGATCACAGCCGAAGATATTGCCGAGATGCTCGAATGGGAGAACGTCATAGGATTGGCTGAGATGATGAACTATCCCGGAGTAATTAACAAGGATACCGAAGTTCTGAAGAAGATAGAAGTTGTCAGAGCCAGAGGAAAGCCCATAGACGGGCATTGTCCGATGCTTAGAGGTAAAGAGCTAAACGCATACGTATCAGCCGGAATCGGATCGGATCACGAAAGCATAAGCGAAGAGGAAGCTATGGAGAAGCTCAGGCTCGGTATGCGTATCATGGTCAGAGAGGGATCGGTTGCGAGGAATCTCAAAGCTCTGCTCAACCTCGCAAAGAAAGCTTACAGATGGTGCATGCTCGTCACAGACGGTGACAGAACTACTCGCGATTTGATAGAGCAGGGGTATTTGGACTACGTTTACAGAAGGGCAGTGGAGGAGGGAGTAGATCCTGTTAAAGCTTTGCAGATGTGCACTCTGAACCCGGCGGAGTGGTTCGGGATCGATGCGGGTCTGATCGCTCCGGGCAGATATGCGGATATAGTCCTGCTTAAGAACTTGGAGAGGTTCGAAGTCGTGAGGGTTATAGCGAATGGAAAGCCGGTGGGTGAGATAAGGAGGACTTACGAGTATCCGAAGTTCGTAAAGAGCAGTGTTAAACTGAAAAAGCCTATAGAACCGAAGGACATAGCAATAGAAGGCAAGGGTATGGCAAGGATCATCAGGGTTATCGAGGGAGAAATTGTCACCGGCGAGGACAGGGAGTATGTGGAGGGAATAGACATTGAGAGGGACATTCTGAAGATAGTCGTCGTTGAAAGACACAAGGCAACCGGTAACATCGGAAAAGGCTACATTAGGGGATTCGGGATTAAAAGGGGTGCATTTGCGTCCTCGGTCGCTCATGATGCTCATAACATCGTAGCAGTGGGAACGAACGACGATGATATATGCAGAGCCGTTAACAGGATCGCTGAACTTCAGGGAGGAATAGTCGTAGTCGCCGATAACGAGATCAAAGCGGAATTGCAACTGGACATAGCCGGGCTAATGAGCGAGGAAAGGGCAGAAGTAGTGGCGGAAAGGATCGATAGGATTCACGAAGAGCTTAGAAAATTGGGATGCAAGCATCCGTCCCCCGTCTTCGCCCTCTCCTTCATGGCTTTGCCTGTCATTCCGAAATTGAAGATCACCGATTTGGGTCTCGTAGACGTTGAAAAATTTGAAATTACGGATATTTTCGTCTCCTCTTAGTTTAAAATTTTTATGTCGAACAATCAAGCTATCTGCCTGATCTCCTCGTAAAGCTCCTGAAGAGCCTTGTAATAGTCGAGCTCTCCTCTCTCTATAGCGTCCATCTTTTCCTCAAGCAACCTCGTCCTCTCTTCGGAAACGAAGCTTCCGTAGTTGCTGGCTAAATACCTATAAACTTCTATACCCCTCTTCGTCGGAATAACCCTCCCGTTCTTCTCGATAACGTAATTTCTGATGAAAAGCCTATCCACTATCGTTGCGTAAGTTGAGGGTCTTCCTATTCCTCTCTCCTTCATAAGCTGGACTATGTCCGACTGCGTGAACAGAGGAGCCTTGGGCACGGTTCTAACTTCAGCCTTAACCCTGATCTTGCCAACGGGCAACTCCTTCTTAACCCAAACGCTCCACTTGTAAAGCTCCACAGCCTTCCCTTCCGCATGAAGTATCCTCTCCTCCTCGACCTCCCTGCCGTCAAACCTTATGATATATCTTGCAGTCTTAATGCGGTAAGGCTTGCACTGGCTCGCCATGAACCTTCTGAAGATGAGATCGTATAGTGCGAGATGCCTCCACGTGATGCCTTCGACCTGAATGACACCTTCCTGAATCAACCTCTGAAGAGTATCCTTTGGAACGGGTCTCGTCGGACGAATGCATTCGTGAGCACCTTCCATGAACCATTCCCTTGGCGTGAAATCGTCTCCCAAATACTCTTTGGCAATCCTAAGCCCGACGTCGCTCACCCTCGTCGAATCCGTTCGGTGATACGTCGTTAAACCGGATTCGAAGAGATCTTGAGCGAGTTTCATCGCCTCCTTTGCGGGAATCTTCAGAATCGCGTTCGCATCCCTCAGCATTGTGTCGGTGGTGTATGGAGGCAAAGGCGTTTTCTCCTCAACTCTCTCCTCCAAAAGCTTGATCTCCAATTCGAGTTCGGTTTCTCCCGTCTTAGCTTTCTCATCAACCTCAAGCACCAGATCTAAATCTCTAACTATCGCTATCTTTTTCTTCTGTTTGTATTCGTTGAACCTATCGATAACCCAGCCCAAAACCGGCGTTTGCGCTCTTCCGGCTGATAGATTTCGATCTCCGAAAACTTCCCATAGCTTCTGGCTCAGGACGAATCCTATCCAACGGTCTTCTATTCTTCTAACTATCTGCGCTTTGACGAGGTTCTCGTCGATATCTCTAAGGTTCTTCAGAGCTTCCGTTACCGCTCTTCTCGTAACCTCGTGAAACTCCGCTCTTTTAACTTCGCCGCATCCGGCTAACAGATTCTTGAGATCCCAAGCGATCTTCTCTCCTTCTGAATCAGGATCAGTTCCGATTATTATCCTTTCGGCATCATGCGCGAGCCTTCTTAAGGCATTGATCCTCTTCTTCGAGTCATCCACGTTCTTGCTACCACATTTCGGACATTCCTCTCTCTCTTCAGTCCACTGGTAGTTACAGTCCCTACAGCGCTTTATCGAAGCATAGATCGGAACGAATCTGCCGTTCACCAAAACGCCGTGGAATCCCTGATTCGTTATCAGGTCAGTTACGTGCCCTATGCAAGCTGTAACAAGCAAAACGTGCTCTGCCGTTGGCACTTCGTAAGCTACGAGCTCTACATCTCCATTTTTGTCTGTGAAGACCTTTATGCTTGGCTGTCCGAAGAACCTCGATATCTGCTTGGCTTTCGTCGGGCTTTCGACTATGAACAAAGTCGGCTTTATCGCGTCGAACTCCGCTTTTCTCCTAAACTTCTCCCTCGTCTCGTTTATCTCTTTGATCAGAGCTTCGAAGTTTACCTCCTCCAAGCTTTTAAACTCTATATCGTAGTAGCTCGCCCTGTTTACGAAAGCCTTCAGAATTTCCTCGTCAGCTTCGAACAAGAACGATGCTCCCTTCGTTATACCTCCGGCGAAGAGCCTCGAAGTTCTTCCTGAACCTTGGATGTATGTCCTAACATCTGGAAATATTATCTCGCCCTTCCTAACGACGATATCCTTCTCCTCTATTTCTCCTTTTTCGAGTAGCTTCTTCAGTATAGCTCTGAGTTCGTTGAGCATGTCTTCCCTTTTATCCAAAACGGAGAGGTAGGGAATATACTTCTTCACTTCTTCGTGCGTTCTGAAGATCAGTGAGAGGGTTCTGATTATTCCGACGCTCGCTGTATCGATATCCTCAACCTTAACTCTGAAAACCGGAGCGCCGAAGAATACGGCGAATCTTATTCTTTCGGGTAGATCCAAACCCCTCACTAGCGTTCCGTAGTAGTAGGCTGTTCCGACGAGGAGATCTATTTCTCCCTTCTCGAAGAGCTCGTAATCCTTCTTCTTTCCGGCGGTCACAATTCCTATCTTGAGTCCCCTCTCCTTCAAAATCTCGTAAAGTTTTTCAGCTTCCTCAGTCGTTCTCGCATAGATGAGTCCGCCCGTTCCCATCTTTTTCAGAATTTCGCAAAGCAGATCGATATCTTCGCTGTTGATGGCAACATCCTCTATGTTCCTAACCGCATGCGTCGAAGTTCCGACATCGAAGTTCAAGAGCTCCCTGAAGAGCTGAACCTTCTGTCCCTTCTTGGCAGTTGCAGTGGAAACCATGAGGCATCCCTTAGCCTTCCCCTTCCATTTCCTCTCTTTGGCATCGTAGTAGAATCCTAAGAGCATCAGAATTCTATCAACGTTCTTGGAAGCCTTTAATACGGAATCCACGTCATCGACGAATATGAAATCGAAGGTAAATCCCTTGAGGCTTGAGAAGTGCTTGGACAGAAACTGTGCAGTTGTGACGAGAATATCGAATTTGCGGGATTCCAAAAGCTCGAAGAATCTATCCTTCTCCTCCTTCTTAAGCCCGCCGTGGTAGTATAGGATCGTCACTTCCCCTTCCTCATTCAGCCCGGCTTTGACTCCATACTTCCCGCAATACTTGGCGAGATCTTCAGCTACTTGCTTAACCAAAAGCGTCGTGGGAAGGATCACGTAGCTCTTCTTATTTCTTAGAGCGAAGAAGAGGGACACAGCTGAGCCGAATGATGTTTTGCCGATTCCGGTTGGAGCAACGGCGGCGAAGCTCTCTCCCCTTAGAATCCTCTTAGCCCAAAAACGCTGAATAGATCTCGGCTCACCGATTATCTTTCTGAAGAACTCGAAGAATTCCTCGACTACCTTATCGAACTTATACCTGCACATTTTCAGGTTTCTCTTTTTGCAAACGCCTTTCGAAGCCTCCTCAACCGTGAAATCGTTACCGCAAATCTGACAGAGGTTAGCGTAAATGGCTTGGATCATAATTTGATTGGGCTAATAAAAAGTTAAAAACCTTTTGGGCTGAGAAACTCAGATGTTTTCCGTCAGAGTTGAGAGGGTGGTTAGGCATACTAAAAGCATAACGACGATCTTCTTCGATAGCGTGATTCCTTCCTATCCCGGTCAGTTCCTCATGGTGAATGTCTTCGGCTATGAGGAGATTCCGCTCAGCCTATCTTCTCCGAATTCGATCACCGTTAAAGCCGTCGGGGAAACGACTAACGCTTTGGTGAACATAAATAGAGGAGAGTTGTTGGGAATAAGAGGGCCATTTGGCAAGCCTTTTACACCATCTAACAAAGCTCTCATAATTGCCGGAGGTATCGGAATCGCTCCGCTGAAGTTTCTGCACGACTACCTAATGGAGAGGGGTGCGGAAGTTTTAGTTATCTTCGGAGCCAGAACGTCCGAAGAGCTTATTTGGAAGGATGAGTTCGAGGATCTGCTCATCGCAACAGATGACGGCTCGGAGGGATTTAAGGGAAACGTCGTGGAACTGATGAAAGCCGAGAACATCGATTTGGACGGATTTGAAAGGATATACTGTTGCGGACCGAAGCCTATGCTCAAAGGGTTATACGAACTTTTTAAAGCTGAGAACGTTCTCGACAAAGCGGAGTTTTCGTTGGAGAACTACATGAGATGCGGGATCGGGCTTTGCGGTTCTTGTGTTCTTGAAAACGGCTTAAGGGTTTGCGTTGAAGGGGCTGTGTTTAGAGGTAGCGAGATCGTGCTATAATGATTTATATAATGAGTGTTTAGTATTATATATGAAGGTAGTATTCCACCCGGAATTCCTAAAAGTTTACGCTAACGATCCCGCCGCGGCTGAAGGCAGATTGGAGTGTATTTTGAAGGAGATCGAGAACGATTACGAATTCGTAACACCCGAGCCGGCTGAGCCGGAGGATATTTTGCTCGTTCACACTCCATTTTACGTTGAAGAAGTTAAGGCGGAGGGGCTTTACGATATCGCCGCTTTAGCCGTTGGAGGCGCGATAACGGCGGCTAAGATAGCGTTCGAAGAACCTGCATTCGCTCTGATAAGACCTCCTGGACATCACGCCAGCCCGGATAGAGGATGGGGTTTCTGCTACTTCAACAACATAGCGATTTCGGTTAGGAAGCTTATGAAGGACGGTTTGATACGAAAAGCCGTAATTGTAGATTTTGACCTTCACTTCGGCGACGGAACTGCGAACACGTTCTGCACGGACAAAAACGTCGTTTACCATCACATGCCTCAAGACGACATAGCGAGCATAGAAGATATACTGAGGTCGATCGAATACGATATAATAGCGGTTTCAGCCGGCTTCGACAAGCACAAGATGGATTGGGGCTACTATTTGAACACCGAAGACTACAAAACGATCGGCGAGATAATTAAGGAATATTCGGAGGAATACTGCTTCGGAAGAAGATATGCGGTGCTGGAAGGCGGTTACAATCAGGAAGTTCTGGGAAAGAACGTTAAAGCGTTTTTAAGGGGTTTTGAGTGAACGCGAACAAAACCCAAAGGCTTATCTTCTGTGCTACAATTTGGCAAACATGCGTAAAGTTCTGCTCAGCGAGGACGAGATGCCAACCCACTGGTATAATATACTCCCCGATCTGCCGGAACCTTTGCCACCTCCATTGCATCCCGTAACGAAAGAGCCGGTGAAGCCCGAAGATCTGAAGCCGATCTTTCCGATGGCTCTGATAAAACAGGAGTTCGCTGAAGATCGCTGGATTAAGATTCCCGAGGAGGTTAGGGAAGTCTACGCTTTGTGGAGACCAACTCCCCTGATTCGTGCAGAAAGACTTGAGAAGGCTCTAAAAACTCCTGCGAGGATTTACTTCAAATACGAAGGTGCAAGCCCGCCAGGGAGCCACAAGCCGAATACGGCGGTAGCTCAGGCGTATTACAATGCGAAAGAAGGGATAGAAAGGCTCACCACCGAAACCGGAGCCGGGCAATGGGGATCTGCTTTATGCTTCGCTACTAAGCTCTTCGATCTGAAGTGCACGGTATACATGGTCAAAGTCAGCTATCATCAGAAGCCTTATAGAAGGGTTCTGATGGAAACTTGGGGCGGAGAGGTAATTCCTTCTCCAAGCGATAGGACTGAGGTCGGAAGGAAGATTTTGGAGCAAGATCCTAACAATCCGGGAAGCTTGGGAATAGCTATAAGCGAAGCTATAGAGGATGCGGTAAAGCACGATGATACTAATTATAGCCTCGGAAGCGTTCTAAACCACGTTCTGTTGCACCAGACCATCATAGGACTCGAAGCGAAGAAGCAATTGGAGGTGATAGATGAAAAGCCGGATATAATTGTGGGTTGCGTTGGAGGAGGAAGTAACTTCGCCGGCTTGTGCTATCCTTTCATTAGGGATGCTCGGAAGGACGGAGTAAGGATCATAGCCGTAGAACCGACAGCCTGTCCTACGCTGACGAAGGGTGAATACAAATACGACTACGGAGACACAGCTGGACTGACGCCGCTGCTTAAGATGTTCACGCTCGGGCATGACTTCATTCCGCCTCCGATCCACGCTGGAGGATTGAGGTATCACGGAGACGCTCCGACCCTCTGCATGCTCGTAAAACACGGAATTATAGAGGCAAGGGCTGTAAGTCAGATTTCGACTTTTGAGGCTGGAGTTATGTTTGCAAGAACCGAAGGAATAGTTCCCGCTCCGGAAACCAACCATGCGATTAGAGTCGTAATAGATGAGGCTTTGAAGGCGAAGGAGCGGGGAGAGGAAAAGGTTATATTGTTCAACTTCAGCGGACACGGGCTTTTGGATCTACAAGCCTACGATGACTTCCTATACGGAAGACTCAAGGATACGTGATCTTGCTACCACTGATGTTTAAGTTTTATTTATTTTTGAATATCTAAATAAATTATTAAAAATTAATTAAATTAAGTTTCAACTTCGCCCGTTCTGATTCTAATCGATTTTTCGACGGGAATTATGAAAATTTTTCCGTCGCCGTATCTTCCTGTTCTTGCACTCTTGATTATCGTATCGACCACAGCGTCAACGTTTTCGTCTTTGACGACCACGAATATCTCGACCTTTGGCAGTAGGTCGA
>WAKM01000026.1 GCA_015523335.1 Archaeoglobaceae archaeon
AGTTACCCAAAAAGAAGAAGCCGAAGTTCGACTACGGGGAGCTGATTGAAGACCTCATGAATAATACCAACGTGAAACTGTTGGGAAGCGAAAAGGTTTCTGGAAGGGACTGCTACGTGATCGAGGCAATACCCAAAACCAAGACGCTTTGCATAAAAGAGAAGCTCTGGATAGACAAGGAGTACTGGTATCCTCTGAAGATAGAATCGGACTACGGAAAACTCAAGTTGACGATGGAATACAAGGACGTAAAGTTCAACACCGGAATTCCGGACAGCCTTTTCGAATTCAAACCGCCTAAGGGAGCGAAGGTTATAGAACAAAAGTTTACGTTGCCTAAGAAGCTCACTTTTGAAGAGGCGCAAAAACAGGTTAACTTCACGATAATAGCGCCGAAATATACCGCCGGATTTAAATTCAATTACGCTTACGTCTTTAAATTCGACGGCAGAGAAATGGTTTCCCTCTACTACACCAAAGACGATCAGAAGTTGGTCATAGCTGAGTCAACTGGCTATCCAAAGACGCCGTTGCCCAACGCTACGAAGGTAAACGTCAACGGAATAACGGCCGAGTATTCTCAAGTATTGGGCATAAGCATACTAAGATTTTACAATGGTAACATCTCGATAACGATATCGACGAAACTACCTAAGGACGAAGTTATAAATATCGCCAAGTCTATGGTCTGAGCGTCTCTTACCAGCTCGTCCATTTTTTACCCTCTTTCATTTATTCGTGCTTAAAAAAGCACTGTTGAACTACACCACAACGCCGAACAGTTACATAAAAGAGTCAAACCAACCACGATTTGTCATGCTCATCTTGATAGGCATGGGGCTGTGGGATGAAACGGACATCTCTTGCAAGGGACTCGAATTCGCGAGAAGAGCAGATGAGGTATACATCGAATTTTACACGTCGAAGCTGATGGGAACGAATCTGGATAGAATTCGGAATTTCGTCGGCAGGGAAATCAGAGAACTCAGCAGAAGCGATCTTGAGGAGAATTGCGGGTGGATAATAGAAAAAGCCAGAGATAGGGATGTCGCAATTTTGGTGCCCGGCGATCCGATGATCGCAACCACTCATTCGGCTTTAAGGCTCGAAGCCGAGAAATCGGGAGTCGAAGTTAGGATAATCCACTCCGCGAGCATCGTCAACGCTATATGCGGTTTAACGGGCTTGCACAACTACAGATTCGGGAAATCAGCTACCGTCAGCTATCCCTACGCCGGAAAAGTTTCGAAAACGCCGATAAATGTAATAAAGCAGAATCTGAGTATAGATGCGCATACAGTTTTGTTCTTAGACCTCCATCCGAAACCCATGACGATTGGAGAGGCTATCGAAATTTTGGAGAAAGCCGAAGATTCGATTTTAAATCTCTTTGCGGTTGGAATCGCGAGAGCCGGAAGCGAGAATCCTTTCGTTAAATGCGATAGGTTGAAAAAGTTGAGATATGTCGATTTCGGTGAACCCCTGCACATACTGGTCGTCTTAGCCAGAACTCTGCACTTCATGGAGTTCGAATGCTTAAGACGGTTTGCTTCCGCTCCCGAGGAGCTTGAAGAACTTGTCGCTTAGTAATGGGCGGTATCGTGTATCAAACGCCAAACGTCATCCTCAGAGAATCTCTCAAGCCCGGTCCCAAGCCCAAGACTACGAGGACGAACTTTATGAAGTTCTTGAGGGATTCGTCTTCCTCTTTATCCAGAACATACAGTATACCCAAGAACAGAATGACCTTAGCGGGGATCATTATCCAAGGTCCGAAGTTCGATATCAGAAGTCTGGGAATCACGTGAAGCTCCCAGTATCCCAAGAACTGGATGCCCAAGAAAGTTGCCGAGGCGTCGAGCATGTGGGCGAAGAAGACCATCTCGCTCAACTTATTGTGCATATGTTTGGCAAATTTAGCCGTTCCGAAGTGGTAAGCAAGAGTGAACGCCGAAGCCATAGCCAGAGCGGTGGGAAAGACGAACCAGTTTTTTACCTTCAGATTTACCAGCAGAAGGATGAGGGTTGCTACAGCCAAAATCGTTCCAGCCAACCCGTAGTGAATCCAATACCTGTCCTTCCTCAGTTTTATGCTTAAGATGAGCGTGGGCAAAGCGATCGCGAAGACTAGAAACTCTATTAGCGGAGTCATGAAGAAGTAGCTTATCGGCGGTTTTAGAAATCCCGCATCTTCCACAACCCTAACGCTCGCACCGAAGATTATGAACGGAATGTTTCCGTATATGAACCTCTCGTCGATCCTTATCCTTTTAACCAGCCACTTGTAGAGGAGGTAAACCGCTATTATTAAAATTACAGCCCAAGTTGCGGTGTTGACGGGGTTGTATCCTGTCTTGTAAACTATCGAATCTATGTAATACTTCTTGATGAACTGCCAGATGTTCATACTCTCAAGCCCTATAATGAGTAATTTAACCTTGCGAAAAAATTAGGCTTTGAGCTTTCTGACAACCTCCTCAGCCATCTCCATCGTCTTCAAACTTCCTCCCAAGTCCGGAGTTGTCTTACCCTCTGCTATAACTTCCTCCAAAGCCCTCTCAACCTTAATAGCTTCTTCGACGTATCCCAAATGCTTCAGCATCATGCAGGCTGAGAGTATCATTGCGGTAGGATTTGCGATTCCCTTTCCCGCTATATCAGGAGCCGAACCGTGGACGGGCTCGAACAGCGCGTGCTTTTCACCGATGTTTGCCGAAGGAGCTAAGCCCAAGCCACCCACAAGCCCGGCGGCGAGATCGCTTACTATGTCGCCGAACATGTTGGTCGTAAGAATAACATCGAACCTCCACGGATCCATCACCAAATACATGCACGCGGCGTCGATGTAGTATTCGTTGTATTCGATATCCGGATAATCCTTCGCTATTTCTCTGCACACATTCCTGAACAATCCGCAGGTTTTCTTCATAACGTTGGCTTTATGCAGAACCGTAACCTTCTTCCGTCCCTCTCTCCTCGCAAGCTCGAATGCGAACCTTGCGATCCTTTCGGAGCCCTTCCTCGTAATAATTCTAACGGCTTCAGCCACTCCGTCGAACTCGAACTCGAATCCCTTGTAAAGGCATTCCGTGTTCTCCCTAACGATCACGATGTCGACGTTGTCGTATAGGGCTTTCACACCTCTAAAGGACTTAGCGGGACGAACGTTGGCGAACGTTTCGAGCTCGAACCTCAGCTTTACGATGACGTCAGCCGCCGTTTCGCCGACTGCTCCGAAAAGAACCGCATCGCTTTCCTTGCATGCTTGAAGAGTCTCTTCCGGCAAAGGAGTTCCATACTTCTTAGCGCACTCATCTCCGGCTTCCATGTAGATATATTCGAATGGGAGATCGAGCTCTTTTAGAACGAGCATCGCAGCTTCCATTACTTCCTTCCCAATCCCATCACCGGGAATAACAACGATCTTTTTCTTCATGATCGTCCGTTCGAGTTCGGTTAAAACTATTTTTCGATCGATAGTATTTTGAAATACCTCGATAAGCATTTTAAGATGTCCGCACTTCGATCCCTTCTCAGCATTGTCGAGGACATCTATAATCAGATGAAGGAGGGAAAGATTCCAGAAATAAAGATTACAACGAGAACTAAGCAGAACATCGAGTTCAGCGAGGAATCTGAGGTCTGGGTTTACGGAAGCAAGAAGTCCACGAGATCAGCAAAGAGCGTTAAAGGAGCCTATCAGCTTTTGAGGATGGTTTACGTCATAGGATTCCTCAAGGAGCAGATGAAGCAGAACAAGTCTTCGACGCTCAGAGAGCTATACTATATCTCCGAAAACTGGGGAATTGCGAAGTTTAACGAACAGCTTGAGAGCGACAGGCTCATCGAAGATCTGGAAATTTTAACGGGATTTCAGAGAGAAGCCTTCAACGTTCGTCCGGAGGAGGACGGTGCAACGGTGCTGGGGCCTATCAGAATAAGGGAGAAGACCAGAAGGGGTGAGAGAGTTATCCACTGTCAAGACGATGTTGGCGAAGGAGGTTATCAGATTCCGACGAACGTCGACAACTTGGAGTTCTTGGACTGCGATGCGGATTTCGTAATAGCCATAGAGACGGGAGGTATGCGTGATAGGCTTGTGGAGAACGGATTCGATGAGAAGTTCAACGCTATAATCGTCCATCTTAAGGGTCAGCCGGCGAGGAGCACCCGAAGGCTTTTGAGAAGGCTCAATACGGAGCTAAATCTGCCTGTAGTGGTCTTCACCGACGGCGATCCTTGGAGTTACAGGATATTTGCATCCGTAGCTTACGGTTCGATCAAGTCCGCTCATCTTTCAGAATACCTCGCCACACCTTCGGCAAAATTCGTCGGAATAAGACCTTCTGACATAGTTAAATACAAGCTTCCCTCGGACAAGCTTACCGATGAAGATATAAGGGCATTGAACTCCATTCTGTCCGATCCGAGGTTCAGCGACGATTTCTGGCAGAAGGAAATAAAGCTCCAGCTTGAGTTGGGTAGAAAGTCTGAACAGCAGGCTTTGGCGAAATACGGTTTGGATTACGTTACCGACGTCTATTTGCCGGAAAGGTTAACGGAGTTGGGAGTTTTGAAGTAGCTCGTTTTTATAAACAAAATTTTATTAATGTTGCATCTGGAGCTATGGGATAAACTCTTTCCCTCCAAACAGATATCATCTTGTTTGATTTTTGCTTACCAAACTGGAGTTCTTTTCCCTATATAAAAGGCATAATATTATATCTTATAATTCGATGTAGTCTAAAAATTACTTACGTTAACAAAAACAAATCTAAACTTTATTGAACTCATAGCGGTATATAAGAAGAATTTGAAGTGGGCTCGCCCGGATTCGAACCGGGGACCTTCGCCTCGTCAGGGCGACGTCATAACCCCTAGACCACGAGCCCTCGCTATAGTATAGCTGGTGAGGTATTATAAGATTTGCGGTAACGTTATTAATCGTTGCAAAGTCCTAAGACGTGTCCCGTCCGAGCTGGGATGAATACTTTATGGAATTGGCGCACGTAGTTGCGAAGCGTTCGACGTGCATAAGGCAGAAGGTCGGAGCGATTATCGTGAAGGAAAAGAGGATTTTGGCAACGGGCTACAACGGGGCTCCAGCCGGCATGGATCACTGCTTGGACATCGGATGCTTAAGGGAGCAGTTGAGAGTTCCGAGCGGTGAAAGGATCGAGCTATGTAGGGGATTGCATGCGGAGCAGAATGCGATAATTCAGGCTGCGAAGTTCGGAATAAGCATAGAAGGGGCTACGATGTATACAACCCATTGCCCCTGCATAACTTGTGCGAAGATGATCATAAACGCCGGAATAAAGCGGGTCGTTTACGGAAAGGAATATGCGGACAAGAGGGGTTTGGAGTTGCTTAAGGAAGCCGGAATTGAAGTCGTTTACTTTCCGTTGAAAAAATAGTTATTCGAGCATCTCCTTAATTTCATCCACTATCCTTTCGGCGGTTTCCTCGTCAACCTCCTTTCCTCTCTGCTCAACGAGCCTGATCAGATCACTTTCAAGTTCTTCCTCGATCTCAATCCTTGTCTTTTCTATAACTACTGGATTGGGCTTGACTATAGCCCCTCTCACTATAGCCTCACCGTTTAGCGGTGTAACAACCAGAGCTCCGGTAAATTCGCCGTCGACCTTAACGAAGTAAACTATGTCGCCCAAGTCCGTTTCCCCAGCCTTCTCAACCTCGAACCTTACCTCTTCAACCTCTTCAAGCTCCTCCATTCTGCCTATTGCATCCTCGATGATCGGTTTGACTTCCTCTTCGGGAACCCTCTTGAAGACCTCTATCTTCAAGCTATCCAAATTCCAGTGTATTTCCCCGTCGGAAACTTCGTATTCGATCATTATTCTAACTACGTCACCCTTATCGAGCTTAAGCTTGTTTACGAGGATCTCGTAAAGCAACTTGTTAAGATCAGCCGCGGCTTTCGCTACAGTTTTCGAATCGATTTCCTTGCTCTTTACCTTATCTCTAAGCTGAGCGAAGAGAGTTCTCCTTATCTTATCCGCATAAGCTCCGACTATTATGTATCCGGAGCTCAGCTTCATAACCTTCACCTCCCGACAGCGGTTTCGCGATGCGGAGTCTGCTAAATCGAATACTTAAAATAAAAATTTAAGTCTTTGCCCTCAGTTCCTCCAATATCTCCTTAGCTCGACTCATACTGATCTTTCCCTCTTTGATCATGATCTCAACAACTTTGTCCACCTCTTCCCCCTTAGCTCCAACGGACAGTGCAAGGCTTCTGGCGTGCAACTCCATATGCCCCCTCTGTATGCCTTCGGTAGCCAAGGCTCTTAACGCCGCAAAGTTCTGAGCCAAGCCCACAGCCGCTATCACTCTCGCGAGCTCTTCGGCAGTTTTAACGCCCAATATCTTCAGGCATATCCTCGCAAGAGGATTCGCCTTGATGCTTCCTCCAACCGTTCCGACAGATACCGGAAGCTCGATGTAGCCGACCAAATCGCCATCTTCGTTTATCTCGTAATGCGTTAGAGGTTTGTATCCCCTCATCGCCGAATAAGCATGGGCTCCAGCTTCAACAGCCCTGAAGTCGTTGCCGGTAGCTATCAGCACCGCACAAACGCCGTTCATAATCCCCTTGTTATGCGTGGCGCATCTGAATACGTCAGCTTTCGCGAACTCGTAGGCATCGATTATAGCCTCAACGACCTCCTCCCCTCCAACGGCTTTCTTATCGAAGATTGCTTTAGCCATTGCGAGTCTGTAAATACAAAGGTTCGACAGAATTCGAAGCAAAACCCTTCCTCCCGTGATCTTAGCTATGAAAGGTGCCACGTGCTCACAGACGGAATTCACGAAGTTCGCACCCATCGCATCCTTCACATCGATAAGAAGATCTACTATCAGCATCGGCTTTCTTCCCTCAACTATCCGAACGTTCAGATCCTTGCATCCACCGCCCAATTTTATTATGCTCGACTCTATCTCGTTAGCCTTCGCTATGATCTCGTCTTTATGCCTCAAAACCTCGAACTTTGCCGAATGCGGGTTTTCTGTGATCACCTGTATTTGTCCAATCATTATCGAGCCAGTGTAATGCGTTGTGAAACCACCTTTAACCCTTGCAATCCTCGCTCCGTTGCTTGCAGCAGCTACGACACTCGGCTCTTCGATCACCATCGGAATTAGATAGTCCTTACCGTCGATCAGAAAGTTCGTTGCTATACCCAAAGGAAGCTCGAATGTCCCGATGACGTTTTCGATCATCCCGTCCGCGACTTCCAAGGGGATCTTAGCAGTCTTTCTAATTAACTCTACCTCATCATCGCTCAAATCTGCGAATTCGGCAACCATCTTAAGCCTTTCCTTTGGTGTAAGCTTGTAAAATCCACTTATGCGGGAAGTTTTCATAATCGTTAAAGGATCTAAAGATTTTTCAAAGCTTTCGTCTGGCTATTAAATAGGCGAAAACTGCGGCTCCAAACCCGTTGTCTACGTTGACAACGGCAACTCCGGAAGGACAGCTGAGGAGCATGCTGAATAGGGGTGTTAAGCCGTTTAAATTTACTCCGTAGCCTACAGAGGTAGGAACGGCTATTATCGGAACATCTACAAGTCCAGCCAAAACCGATGGAAGAGCTCCTTCCATTCCGGCTATTGCTATTATTGCATCGACCTTCTCTTCCGTAACTTTCTTTAAAGGTTCTACGAGTCTGTAGATACAAGCGATTCCGACGTCGTAGAACTTCAGAACCTTAAGTCCTAAAAACTCGGCTGTTACCGATGCCTCCTCCGCAACGGCAATATCGGACGTTCCCGCTGTAAATATCGCAACCTTGCCAATCGTTTCGATTTTTCCTTCCCTCAAGAGCCGAGCCTTCTCGCCTACAACGGCAATCCTTCCCTTCTCGTTGATCAGCAGTTTTTCGGCGAAATTTCGCTTTAAAGCTTCCATCTGCTCATCGCTCAGCCTCGTAACCAAAACCGAATCTCGACATTCAAGATAGGCTTTGACTATCTTAATCAAGTCCTCCGAACTCTTCGATTGCGCGAAAATAGCTTCCGGCTTCCCGGAGCGGAAATCCCTAAAGCAGTCGAGTCTCGCTATTTCGTCGACCTTTTTTATCATCTTCGAACCCCGCATTTTTAAGTGTTGCCTTGGATCATCCCTTCAAAGACCCTTCTACTTCCTTATGATACTCTTGAATCGACTTTATAGTCATCTTGGCCTTCTTAACTGCCTCTATACCCCTAACAGCCGCAATAGCTCCAGCGATCGTCGTTATATACGGAATTCCGAAGTCTACGGCGGTTCTCCTTATCAGGTAACCTTCGGATCTCTCCCTCTTACCTTTGGGCGTGTTTATTATCAGATCTATCCTCCTGTTTATTATCTCATCTATCACGTTCGGTCTTCCTTCGCTTATCTTCGGTATAACCTCAACATCGATCCCGTTCTCCTTCAGGAATCTCGCAGTTCCTTCGGTTGCGACGATTCTGAATCCCAACTCCTTCAGCTTTTTCGCAACCTCCACAAGCTTTTCGTTCTTGTCCTTATCCTTGACGCTTATGAAAACCGTCCCTTCCGTCGGCAGTTTCATTCCGGCCGCCAATTCGGCTTTGTAATACGCAAGCCCGAAGTCGTAGTCGATTCCCATAACCTCTCCAGTCGATTTCATTTCCGGGCCGAGAACGGGATCGACGCCGGGTAGCTTTACGAACGGAAAGACAGCTTCCTTAACAGCAACGTGCTTTAAATTCAACCTCTCCTTAACTCCCAATTCTCTGAGTTTCTTGCCCATCATTAGCTTCGCTGCTATCTTCGCTAAAGGTAAACCCGTTGCTTTGCTTATGAATGGGACGGTTCTACTCGCCCTCGGATTAGCTTCGAGCACGTAAACTATGCCATCCTTTATCGCAAACTGGATGTTTATCAGCCCAACCACCTTCAAAGCCAAGGCGATCTTTCTAGTATAATCTATTATCGTATCTATAATTTCCTTAGACAGGGAAATCGGTGGCAATACGCAGGCTGAATCTCCGCTGTGAACCCCAGCCTCCTCTATGTGCTCCAAGATCCCACCTATAACAACTTCCTCTCCATCGCAAAGGGCATCCACTTCAGCTTCGATAGCATCTTCGAGGAACTTATCTATTAAAATGGGCTTATCCGGGCTAACCTCTATAGCCTCCTCAATGTATTTAACAAGCGTTTCCTCATCGTAAACGATCTCCATAGCTCTACCGCCCAAAACGTAGCTCGGTCGAACGAGAACAGGATACCCGATTTTCCTCGCAATTTCCTTAGCTTCTTCGACGCTGTAAGCAATACCATGCTCCGGCTGGGGGATTCCCAACTCCTCAAGCAGTTTCGAGAACCTCTCCCTATCTTCCGCAAAGTCGATCGAATCGACGCTCGTTCCGAGTATCTTCGCTCCCGATTCTTCGAGATCCCTCGCGATATTCAAAGGTGTCTGCCCTCCGAACTGGACTATTATACCCTCGGGCTTCTCGTTCTCGTAGATGTTCATAACATCCTCATGGGTTATCGGTTCGAAATACAGCCTGTCCGAAGTGTCGTAGTCTGTTGAAACTGTTTCGGGGTTGCAGTTCACCATTATAGTTTCGTAACCTTCTTCCTTCAGGCTGAAAACTGCATGACAACAACAGTAATCGAATTCTATTCCCTGTCCGATTCTGTTCGGACCACTTCCCAGTATCATGACCTTCTTCCTCTTCGTCGGCTTGGCATCGTTCTCTTGTTCGTAGGTCGAATAGTAATATGGAGTCTTAGCCTCGAATTCAGCCGCGCAGGTGTCGACCATCTTGTAAACCGCCACTATTCCGGCGCTCTTCCTTCTCTTCCTAATCTCCCTCTCCTTCGTCTTGAATATATAAGCGAGCTGATAATCCGAAAAGCCGAGTCGCTTAGCCTTCCTTATAACCTCACCCGGCACCTTCCAGATGTCGTAGTTCGTCTTCTTGGCCCAAGCCTTAAGTTCTTCCTCCATCTCGACTATGTTCTTTATCTTGCTTATGAACCACCTGTCTATTTTAGTAAGCTCGTAGATTTCATCAACGCTGAATCCAGCCTTTAAAGCGTATCTTATATATAGAATCCTATCGGCGTTAGGCGTTCTGAGTTTCTGAGTTATCTCCTCTCTCGTCGGGTTTTTGTCCTTGCCATCGCATCCAAGCCCGTAGCGACCGATCTCAAGCGATCTCAAAGCCTTCTGCAAAGCCTCTTCGAATGTTCTGCCGATTGCCATGACTTCTCCGACGCTCTTCATCTGGCTTCCCAAAGTGGGATCCGCCGTTGGAAACTTATCGAAGGCGAACCTCGGAATCTTAACTACCACGTAATCTATGGTCGGCTCGAAGCTTGCCGGCGTTTCCTTCGTTATGTCGTTCGGAATCTCGTCGAGAGTGTAGCCTACTGCAAGCTTGGCAGCTATCTTAGCGATGGGGAATCCCGTTGCTTTTGATGCCAAAGCGGAAGACCTGCTGACACGGGGATTCATCTCTATAGCCACGAACCTCTCGCTTTCCGGATGAACGGCAAATTGAATGTTGCTACCTCCCGTTTCAACTCCTATGGCTCTAATTATCTTTATAGCCGCATCTCTGAGCCTCTGATATTCCCAATCCGTAAGGGTTTGGGCCGGAGCAACTGTGATACTATCGCCGGTGTGAACTCCCATCGGATCGAAGTTCTCTATCGAACAGATTATCACGACGTTATCCGCTAAATCCCTCATAACTTCAAGCTCGAACTCCTTCCATCCTATCACTCCCTCCTCAATAAGCACTTGGTGGATCATCGACATCTCAAGTCCTTTCTCTGCAATCTTCCTTAACTCCTGCCTGTTGTAGGCTATTCCACCCCCAGTCCCGCCCAAAGTGAAAGCCGGTCTTACAATGACGGGGTAACCTATCTCATCGGCAATTGCTAATGCTTCATCCACATCGTGCGCTATATCGCTCCTCGGAACATCCAAGCCTATCTCCTGCATCGTCTTCTTGAAAAGCTCTCTGTCCTCAGCCTTCTTTATAGCTTCCAGCTTAGCTCCTATCAACTCAACGCCGTATTCATCCAAAACCCCCATCTCTCCAAGTTGAACGGCGATGTTCAAAGCCGTCTGACCGCCCAAAGTAGGTAGCAAGGCATCGGGTCTTTCCCTTTCGATGATCTTGGCAACTATATCAGCCGTGAGGGGTTCGATGTAAATCTTATCAGCCATCTCGGGATCAGTCATTATCGTTGCCGGATTCGAGTTTACCAAAACAACCTCGTATCCTTCCTCTTTCAAAGCTTTACAAGCCTGACTTCCAGAATAATCGAACTCCGCAGCTTGTCCGATGACTATCGGGCCAGAACCTATGACCATAATCTTTTTGATATCCTCGCGCTTCGGCATAACACCACCTTTTAGCCAAGTCAACTTCGGAAAAATATAGCTTCCGATTGTGTGTAAATTTAGCAAAATAGCGCCGGGGGTGGGATTCGAACCCACGCGGGCACACGCCCAACGGCTTAGCAGGCCGTCGCCTTACCACTCGGCAACCCCGGCTCAAATTTGAATTTATTTGCATGATTTTTAAAGGTTTTGCAAGTCTCAGATAC
>WAKM01000027.1 GCA_015523335.1 Archaeoglobaceae archaeon
TTAAAATTATTATTCCTTTTAATGAGTTAATTGTTAAAAAAAACAAAATATTTTTCAAAAGCTATTGATATGTTGGAAAGAACGCGATTAAGTTGAAATTTTAGAAAGGTGGCGAAGATGGTAAAATCCTGCTGTATCGTTAGAGACAAAAGCAGAGCTAAGGTAAAATGGATCAGAAAACTTCAGTTTGTCGGTGCTTCAAGGGAACATTCCGTTGTAATTGATCAGAAGGTAGAAGATGGCGGGAAAACATAGGTTTCAAGCCAACCGAGCTACTGCTGATAGCACTCGGTGGATGTTTGGGAACTAATATAATATCTGCCGCAAAACTGTGGAATATCGATATTTCAAATCTTGAATTGGATGTAGAAGTTGAAAGATCAGTTGATGGCTGTACTAAGTGGAGATTTACAGTAAACATTCATATCGACGGTAATATCAGCGAAGAAGACATGAAAAAAACTGATAAAAGTGGCAGAGGAAACTTGTAAAATTTCCGACATACTAAGGAGTAGCTGTGATATCCAAGTTAGGTTTGAATAGCTACTCTTTATCTTTTTTGATTGCCTTCTTTATTTCTAAATCCCAGCTTCTTCTTACGTATTCCCTACCCAACGATTTTCTGTAATTTACTCTAAGCTGAGCGTTTGCAAGCTCTTCGAGCATCTGCTCAAGTAGTTCGTCTTCATTAACATCCTCATTTTTAATATGCTCATCTGACATAAATCATAATAAATCATGTACGTTTATCTACTTTGCGGTCATGGGGGTCTGAGGTTGGTGGAGGTATGTAGAACTTCTACTCAACTTCCATTAATTAAGCAGTTAAACTTGTATTGTCGGCATATGTTTTTCATATATGGGTCGAGCGGAAACTTAGAAAGTCTATTTTAATAGCAATAGCGGTAACGATTTTTACGGGATGGTGAACGATAGAGAAATAGATCGAAAGAAATTCAATACAGTATTTCCGTATCGTCTTATTTTGTTTAGTAATTGTCGACGGATTCTTCGAGCACCATATGTGGAATCACCGCGTAAGAACTATCCGCAAAACATCGGAGCGGGACTACGCGAGGGATGGAAGGGGATAAACTCCGCATGGAATAAAATCTTTAATAATCTTAATTTGTTCAAAAATCAAGGTGACTTGATTATGGCGTCGATACTTATCTTGGCTTGGAATTCCCAGCATTTCCATTCCGCCGTAGAAGAATTAAGAAGAAAGTATCCGAACTTTAAGATAAAGATAAGAGACGTTCAAAGCCTAAACAAAACCAATCGGTTACCGGATCTATCGCAATACGACGCTATTATAGTAAATCAGATGGGGAGAGGTGATTGGGAAAAGGAAATCACTAAATACATTAAAGATAAAATATTCATCGCATTCAAATCAAGCGTTGACGAATATTCGAATATTCCGAAGGAAGACTACGAAACTTTAAACCTTTATCTAGCATATGATGGCATTGAAAATCTTAAGAATTTTGTCAAATTCGTTCTGCGGTATTTTGATGAGAATATAGAAGTTGAAAAGCCAAAGCAAATGCCTTGGAATGGAATATACCATCCAAAGGGTGGATTTTTTGAAGATGTTAAGAAATACTTAAAATGGTACTATTTAAGTCATCACGATCTCGTTGGCTTACTGTTTTACAGGGCGAGGTATCTGTTCAAAAATACTGCTCACATCGATATGTTAATAAAAGAACTTGAAGAGCGGAAGATAGGAGTGATACCGGTATTTACGATGACTTTTCCAGACAAAAATGTAGGAATGCCCGGTGTTGAAGAAGCGATAAAAAGGTATTTCTTCGTTGATGGTAAGCTTATAATCTCCCTCATGCTTTGGGGTTTATACTTTAGAGTTAGCAGAGATATCGAGCTTTTAAGGCGGTTGGATGTGCCGATTCTCAACATTATAGAAATTTATGGAAATAGTCCCGAGGAGTGGAAAAACAATCCACAAGGGTTAAACATTCCAACTGTATCGATGGCAGTTGCTCTCCCGGAATTTAACGGGGTAATAAATCCTACCGTATTTTCGGCCGAAATAAGAACTTCAACAATTCTTAAATCAGTTCCAATTGAAGAGAGAATTAAAAGAATTGCCGAACAAGCTGAGAGGTGGCTTAGGCTCAGAAAGATGGATAATTTTGACAAGAGAGTGGCAATACTTCTGCACATTTCGGACATTGGAAATACTGAAGCGAATATAGGAACTTCTCTGGGATTGGATTCATTCCAAAGCGTTGTTGAGATCTTGAAGGCTATGAAGGAAAGGGGATACGATGTCAGGAACATTCCAAGGAACGGTAGGGAGTTGGCAAAAATGTTCTTAGATCAAAGGCAAATATGGAAAGGAGCTTGGAATTACAACCCGAATTACGCTTATACTATCGATAGACAAACTTATTCAAAATGGTTCGAGGAACTTCCCGATAAGGCTAGAGAAGATATGCTAAATACTTGGGGAGAATTTGAAGACGTCGGAATCCCGGGGATATCTTTTGGAAAGGTTTTTGTGACGATTCAACCGCCTAGAGCTAAAACGTTCGATCCTGAAGAATTTCACAAGCTCATACACGATTCTACATTGCCCATTCCGCACTATTATTATGCGTTCTACAGATTTATAAACGAGAACTTTGATGCGGTTATTCACTTAGGGAAGCACGGAAGCGTTGAATGGTTGCCCGGTAAAAGTGTCGGATTGTCTGATCAATGTTACCCAGATGTATGCCTGCGTAGCATCCCGAATATTTACATCTACATAGTCAACAACCCTGCAGAGGGAACTCAAGCTAAGAGAAGGGGATACGCGACGATAATTGACCATCTACCACCCCCAATGAAATCGTCAAATCGCTATGAAGAACTTGAAATGGCCTTGGAGGAGTATTTCAAAGCCAAGGAGAAAGGATTGAAGGATCAGTGCGATGTTGCTCAAAAACGGATTGTTGAGCTTGCAAGGAACCATAATTTTGAAATTAACGAAGAAAACTTCGATGAGATGGCACTAAAATTACATTCGAAGATCTTGGAACAGAACGAATCGCTCTACAACTACGGTCTGCATGTGTTCGGTAGGATCGACAGATCGACCATTGATGATTTTATAGATGCGATAGCTAAGCCTGAAAAAATTATTCTGAAAAAACTTGGGATTGACTATGCTGAGGTTTTAAAGAATCCATCAAAGAATTTTAAGGGTTATACGCTCGGTGAGATTCTTAGAATGATTAAAAAAGGAGAGTATCCAGAGTTTTTAAAAGAAGCCGTTGAAAAGGCAAGAGATGAAATTGAAGAAATGCGTAGGGAAGTTAAAAATCGACTTGAAAGCATTAAGGAGATTGAAAATCTACTCAAAGCGTTAGAGGGTAAATTCATCGAGCCGTCAGCATCTGGAGACATAACGAGGGGTAGGATTGAAGCTATACCGACAGGATTTAACTTCTATTCCGTTGATCCCCGCGCAATCCCGTCAAAGACAGCGTGGGAAATTGGAAAGAAACTTGCGGATCAACTGATTCAAAAGCTGATTGAAGAGGAGGGAAAAATTCCAGAAACGATTGCTTTCATTGAGTGGAGCAGTGATCCAATGAATACCAATGGTGAGCAGATTGCTGAAATCCTTTACCTCTTAGGAGTTGAGCCCGTTTGGGATGGAGATAGAGTTGCAGGGCTTAGGATAATCCCGCTTGAGGAGCTGAAGCGTCCGAGGGTCGATGTCGTAGTTAGAATCAGCGGGTTGTTTAGAGATACGTTCATGAATCTGGTTGAGCTGATAGATGAGGCTGTCGTAAAGGTTGCGAGCTTGGATGAACCCTTGGAGATGAACTACGTCAAAAAACACTTTTTAGAAGGTTTGAGGCATAGAATTTTCGGTGATAAGCCAGGAAGCTATGGTGCTGGAGTTAATCATGCAATAAATTCTTCTCACTGGCAAGATGAGAAAGAGTTGGCTGAAATTTACATAAATTGGGGCTGCTATGCTTACGGAAAGGACATTTTTGGAGTTAGAGCTGAGGATGAGTTCAAGCTCGGCTTAAAAAATGTTGGAGCAGTTGTAAGAAATCATTACACCGATGAATGGGATATCTTGGATGATGACTGTCCATACGCTTTTCAGGGTGGCTTGGCATTAACAGTAGAAAAGTTGACAAGAAGAAAGCCGAAGGTTCTGATAGGTGATACGAGGAATCCAGAATTTGCAAGGATCGTCGATGGTAGAGAGGAGATCGAAAGGGTAGTTAGGAAAACTCTGCTAAATCCGAATTGGGTTGAAGGAATGAAGAAGCATGGGTATAAGGGTGCTGGAGATATCATGAAGAGAGTTGTAAACCTCTTTGGCTGGCAAGCAACAGCTAAAGTAGTAGATGACTGGATATTTGACGAAATAGCGAATAGATATGTGCTCAACGATGAAATGAGAAGGTGGTTTATGGACAACAACCCCTATGCCGTTGAAGAGATTGCTAGAAGGTTGTTAGAAGCTTATAAGAGAGGTCTTTGGAACACGGATGAAAGCATGATAGAGCAGATAGAGGACGTTTATGCGGAAATCGAAGGTTATCTTGAGGAGGAGATAGCGTGAAGATATGCCTGTTTCAGATGCTCGATAGGGGCAGTATTGAGGAAAATGTCAGAAGAGCTTGTGAAATAATAAAAAACGTTAAGGCTGACTTCATATGCCTTCCGGAGTTCTTTGCCATTCCTAGAGAATTTTTCGGGAGATGTTCGGCATTTGAACTGTATCAGATATCTTCTCATGCAATCGATGAACTCATTAAAGCATCCCGTAACTTCGATGGTTATGTGGTGGCGGGAACAGTTGTTGAAAAGGGATACTACAACACATGCTATGTCCTGCGATGTGGGGAAGTGATAGCTAAATACAGAAAAATAAATCCCACGAAAGACGAGATAAGAATTGGAATAAAGCCCGGAAAAAGTATTACCGTTATAAAAACAGAATTCGGTAGGATCGGTTTTTTGATATGTGCGGATTGCCTCAACTGGGATACCGTTACGAGGGTTGCGAGCGGAAGTGATGTCATATTCCTGCCGATCTCACTAAGCGATCCAAATCATCCACCCGTTGAAGGTCATCCAATATCGAAGAAGATAGCGGATACGTTCGACGTCATCGTTGCGAAGGTTTCGAGAATCGGCGTTTGGAACGGTAAGAAGTTCGGAACGAAGAGTATAGTTTTGTCTAAAGACGGAATAATAGCAGAAGCTGAGAAAATCGATGAAGAATTAATATTTGCAGATTTTTAATAAATCAGTTATTTTTATAGTTTCAGCATCTAAACCAATTTTCTCAAGCTCTTCCTTATTCCTGAGACTGTAAACTCTTCTTGCAGCCCTTAAAAGCTCTAAATTCTTAGCATTGATTTTTCCAATTGGAAAGCCAGTATCTATAACGAAATCGCAATTTTTAATCATTCTAAGGGTATCCTCCAACGTTTTATCCTTGATATCTTCGTAAGGCCTTTCCTTCACAACTTCAACCGCACAATGCTTGGCTACGTAAAAATCTATATCGTCTTCATGTATGACTCCGACGCTAAAAGGAACTCTGTTCTTGGTGAGAAGTCTCATAACCCTCGCACCACTCCCACCGCCGCACACGATATGAATTTTGGCTCTACCTTCACCTTTAAGCTCGAATGTGCCCAAAAAGGGATCGAATTCTGCAACGCTTATATCGTAAAGCTCCTCTACAATTTTGGAATCTAAATCTTCAGCCCATCCTTCGGCGATTATTCTGCCGTTTTTTACCATCACTATCCTATCGCATACCCTGACTGCAAGTTCTATGTCGTGTGTGGTGAGCACGATTGCAATCCTCTTTTCGTTTGCAATCCTTCTGAGTATTAGAGGGATCTCAACTCTGTGCTTTGCGTCCAAGAAACTCGTGGGCTCATCCAAGAGCAGAACTTTGGGTTGTTGAGCTAAAGCCCTTGCAATCATTATCTTCTGCTTTTCACCATCGCTCATCTCAGAAAAAGGCTTATCCGCAAGATGCTCAGCATTTACAAGTCTTAGAGCTTCCATTACTGTTTCCACATCCTTTTCGCTTAACCTTCCAAAAGCATCGGTGTAAGGATATCTCCCCAAGCTTACAACATCAAATCCTTTCAGAAATCCCACGTCCGACCTATCGGTAATTGTTACCGCCAACTTCTTTGCCAGTTCTAAAGGTTTCAGCTTGTGAACGTTCCTTCCGTCTAAGTAAACCACACCGTCTATAGGCTTTAAGATCGCCGAAATTGTCTTCAGTAGTGTAGATTTTCCACTCCCGTTTGGGCCGATTATTCCGAGGATCTCACCACCTTCTACGTTCAGATCTATTCCCGTTAAAATAGCATTCGAATAACCTACCGAAAGCTTACTCACCTTAAGCATCATATCCTCCTCCTTTTAATCACCAAGTAAATGACAATGGGCGCTCCAAACATAGATGTCACGACACTCACGGGTAGTTCGACCGGATACAGCAAAATCCTTGAAGCTATATCGCATATAACGGTAACTACCGCTCCCAGCAGTATCGTCGCTGGAATTAAAATCCTGTGATCGGATGTCCTAAAAATTAGCCTCGCCATATGCGGTGTAGCTAAACCTACGAATGCGACTATTCCAGCAAAGGCAGTTACAAGAGACGCTAAAAAACTCGATAAAATGACGATAACCATCCTAACGGCCTTCACATTTACACCCATACTTCTGGCATAATCTTCACCTAAAAGCAGAGCGTTAAGAGGTTTTGAGAGTGTAAATACGGTTATCATCGCCGGGATTCCTAAAACTCCAATTACCTTTAAGTTATCCCAAGTTACGCCGGAAAAACTTCCGAATGTCCACAATACGAACTCATGAACCTTCTGGCTTTCTGCGAGTGTTACAAGTATCTTCTCGAAGGCGGAGAAGATGTATCCAAGCATGAGTCCGGCTATTAGCAGAGTTGCCGCGTTTCTCACTTTAGTTGCTAGGCAGAGAATAAATAACGTTGCGACAATCGATCCGAAAAATGCCGAACCAACAATGCCAGCGTCGTGTATACCTACTCCGGCTAAGATATACAGTGCCACCGCTAAGGATGCGGCGGATGATATTCCGAGGACATATGGGCCGGCTAAGGGATTCCTGAAATACGTCTGAAGTAGTAAACCACTTACCGCTAAGCACGCACCACCTAAAAAGGCACCTAACGTTCTCGGAATCCTGACCTTCCAAATTATGTATCCCCTAACGTCATGCTTACCCCTTAAGTAGTCGCATAGATCTTGAATACCAGCGTGAACTGAACCGGCCAGAATTCCAGCAAAAATTGAAACAACTGAGATAAAAAGCAGGATTGCAAACTTGAGCTTCATGTTAATCTTACGAAAAACCTCGGCTTGTAGTTTTTGAAGAGATCGGGATGAAATATCGCGGCCAAATCTTTTATAACGGTATCTGTATGCAGCAATCCGAGTTGCCAGTAATCCGGAGTTATGTTGTAAACCTTTCTCTCCTTGAAAACGTTAAGATTTGTTATTCTTGGTTCAATCCTCTTTATGTCGTCTAAGCTTTTAACGTAGTAAGAAGGATAGATCATTACATCCGCTTTTTGTCCTCTAAGTAGCAAGTCCTCGATGTTTACGATCTCATAACCGGTCCCGTTAACGTCTTTAAACAGATAGTTTCCTCCGGCGTATTCTATCATTTTTGCAACGTAGCTTTCCCCTCTCGGAATGTAAACCTTCCCTCTGTATATGGAAGCCCACAAAACGTTCGATTTCTTTTTAGCTCTTTTTACGACTTTCTCAATCTTTGTTACGTTCTCTACTACCTTGTCGAAGTATTTCTCAGCTTCCTTGTCCTTATCCAAAAGTGCTCCAAAGAATTTTACCCATTCGACCCTCCCCAAGGGATCGTTTTCAAGCCATTCGCTATCCACTATGTATTTAATACCGAGCTCCTTCAACTTTTCCCTAACCTTTTCAGTATTACTCGTTACGTAGATTATTACTACATCGGGATGAAGTTCAATTAGCTTTTCATAATCGGGGGCATTTGGAGAGCCCAAGTCCACTATTTCTCCCCGTTTTAGTCTTTCAACGACATCCGGGAAGTAAAGCCTGTATTTATGTCCATACATAAATCCGACGATAGCATCCGTTCCGTTTATAGCCTCGAGTTGTGCTATATGCGTTGAGGACATCACGACCATTCTCTTCACCGGAATTTTGATCGGAATTCCTCTAATACCCTTAGGCGGTTTGTTACGGTAGAGAACGTAAGTCTTCCAACTTCCGTCTTCTTTAACTCTAAGAATTTTGTATCCATAGTAAACCTCGATCTGAAAATTTTTCGCAAATTTTACGATTCCGTGCTTCGCATGAGTAATTCCGTGCTGTGTGCATCCCAATAATGCCAGAGTTAGTAAGACCAACAGCACCTTATCAAGTTTCATTGATTGTAGATCAAATAATTTTTACTTAAAATTTTTTATCAACGCTTTCGCAAGTGGGCACGATAATACAAAATTGAGCGAAGAAGGTATCGTGCATTACTTAACGGTGCTACATCACCACCTAGAGGAGTTTAATTCTTCGCTTAAACGAACATCTCATTCCGAAATCCAAATACAAGCTTTCCAGAGCGTTAATCAGCCAAATGACTTTACTCACAATAACGAAACGTTTAACGGGAGATGAATTAGGAGAACGCCAGTCGAAAGCAATGCTCTAAGGTCTTCCAAAAGCGGAAAAAGATATCTCAATATTTAGAATT
Organism: Archaeoglobaceae archaeon; assembly: GCA_015523335.1. Lineage (GTDB taxonomy): Archaea > Halobacteriota > Archaeoglobi > Archaeoglobales > Archaeoglobaceae > WAKM01. The sequence continues at coordinate 8,791 of WAKM01000027.1, forward strand.
TTCTCAAACGTTTAGCCTGTAAACCTTACAGCCTAAAATTTCGGTTAGAAGGTCTATATATGAGGGGGTGGGATCCACTATCCTCCTTCTCGTATCGTAAATCTCAACCTTGATTTCATTCCTTCTAGTAGCCCTAGCCAGCGTAACTATCTCATCTCTTATCGATTTACCCAAGGGTGTGTTCGCCTTTCCATCCGTAATTAGAATCGCTCTAACCACCGAATTCCTATTCTTAAGCCTGAAAGCCCTCGATAACTGCAATAGAATAAGAAGAGCTGAGGATAAAGGTGTTCTTCCGCCAACCTTGATTCCATTCAAAGCAGACATTACTTTAGAATAGTTTCTGGTCGGGGGAACCAAAATCTCAGCTGATTTCCCTCGAAATATCATAAGCGATAGAAAGTCTCTCTTAACGTAGCTATTTTCGATCAACCTCTTTGCAACGCCTTTTGCGATCGCGATTCTCTTCATGGCAATCATAGAACCGCTTGCATCGAGCATAATAACCGTAAGCCTTGGTAATCTCATTTTTCTGACCCTAACTCTAATATCATCACGTCTAATCTGTTTTCTACCATTCGCCAAAGCCGATCGGATCGTTGCAACCAAATCGACGTCGATAATTCGATCAAAAGGCACACTCGAAATCGGATATCCGTGAGGGTGCCCAATTACAATAGCCTTCTCGTCCCTTGATCCTCTAAATGACTTTTCAGCCCTAAAATAATCACCCCTAGGCATATCGATGTTTACATCGCTTATTCCAGCATCCACACTGGAGTTACCCACGCCTGAATTGATATCTGCCCTATTCTGCGAATGATTACGCTTGTTGTTACATTTTTTGTCGTCATCCCCTCCGCTATCATTATCTGAAATATCTGGAGGACTAATTGAATCAAAGGGTTTATCCCTAAGTCTGTGAGGTAAAGCCAACTCCATAGCTTTCTTTAAATCTTCAAGGCTAACCTTCCTTCTTCCGTCCAAAGCGGCGATGGCTTTTGCCGTTCTAACGGTAACTATCTCCGCCCTGTGGGTTCTAATTCCCATTTCTACGATCGTCTTAACTGAAAGCTTCAGAAGATCATCATCCATCTCAACTTTATTAATAATCTCTCTCGCTTTTTCAATTCTCTCTCTAAGCTTACTCTGCTCTTTCTCGAATTTTTTTCTGAATGCAATGGGATCGGCTTGAAACTCTTCAACCCTTTTGACGATCTCCATCCTCTGCTCGACATCTTTAACAGCCTCAATTTGAACGTAAAGACCAAATCTATCCAGAATCTGTGGTCTAAGTTCTCCCTCTTCCGGATTCATGCTACCGACCAAAATGAAGCGAGAGGGATGCTTTAGACTTACGCCCTCTCTTTCTATAACGTTCCAACCCATCGCAGCGGCATCAAGCAAAATATCAGCTATATAATCATCCAGAAGGTTTACTTCATCGATGTAGAGTATGTTCCTGTTAGCTTCTGCCAATATGCCTGGTTGTAAAGCTTTTATTCCTTCCTTAAGCGCTTTTTCAATATCGATCGTTCCGACCAATCGATCCACCGTAACGCTCAAAGGTAGATCCACGACTCTCATCTTTCTCCTTTCGACCTCTATTTCTCTCTTCTTCGCTTTCTCTCTGCAAACCTCGCACATCTCAAGCTCGTTGTTCGGGTTGCAGTTAAACGGACAACCCTTCACGACTTCTATCTCCGGCAAGACATCGGCTAATGCTCTGACCATAGTCGATTTACCCGTTCCCTTATCACCGCTGAGCAAAACTCCACCTATGGCTGGATTTACAGCGTTACATAACAAAGCTAGCTTAGCTTTTTCCTGCCCCACTATTGCCGTAAACGGGTAAATTGGTCGTTCGGACATGACTTCACCTCTTCTCTAAGACGGGTTTTTATTCGTATCGAGTCCATTTGCCAAACACCGACACTAGACAAAATAATTCAAAATATAAATCTGGGCATACACTCCATGATAGCCTCGGCCCTTATTGCTTTGTCAGGATATCAACTCATATTCATCGGTCTGTTCTCAGCGATTTACGCGAGATCGATGAGGATGGTCGAATACGATAGGATAACGAAGCTCATTGCGAGGTTCATGAATTTGGAAAGGGGACTTCTGCTTGGAATATTCCTGACATCTCTGGGCTTCTTCTACATACTACTGCTTATAAGACATTGGATAGACAGCGGATTCAGGAGTTTGCCTATGCTGAATCAGGACATATTTGGCTTCACGGTATTCATCTTGGGGTTGCGGACCATCTTCTTCCTTAGCTTGGCTCTGGAGTCCCAGAATAAAGTGGCGGTAACTACTTCGGTGAAGTGAACGAATATCCCGATTTAATCGTTTCAATTTTCCTCCTTCTTCTCGAAATCCTCACCTCTCCAGTATTCTTCGAAACTAACTCGTATAGAACGGCCAAATCCTTACCCTCAGCTGGTCTCAACAATCTACCCAATCGCTGAATGAACTCCCTCGATGAGCCAGTTCCGCTTACTATTATTCCTACATTGGCATCCGGCACGTCTATTCCTTCATCAAGCACTTGGCTACTCACGATAGCCTTGAACTTACCCTTCTTAAACCCGTCAAGTATCATACGCCTTTCATCCTTGTTGGTTTTATGTGTAATGGCTGGAATGAGGAAAATCCTCGAAATCGTGTAAACCAAGTCGTTGTAACGTGTGAATATTATTATCTTGTCACCTTTGTGAAGTTCAAGCAAATTTTTCAAAATCTTGATCTTGTTCTTAGAGTTGAAAGCTATTTTTCTAGCATCTTCCCAAGACTTTAGAGCTTCATACGCCTCAGCATCTAAACCCGTCATCATCACGAGTTTTCTGAAATCCTCAACATCCTTCAGCTTGATACCCTTCGACACGATGTATTCCCTAAACTTCTTAGCCTTCGTATCGTATTCTTCTTTTTCCTCTTCTGTAAGTGGCACGGAAATCCTCTTGACAATGTAATTTGCAAGATGCTTTCCCGCCAAATCCTTGGGTTTGAGTTCGTAGACGATTCCACCTATCAAACTCGGTAACATTACGTGCAAGCCGTCTTCTCTTTCGTAAACCGCCGTTAAACCCAAGCGATAGGGGGCTACGCTCATCTCGGCTATGTGTCTGTAGCTTTCGGCTGGTAAGTGGTGGCATTCGTCGAATACCAGCAGTAGAAACTTGTCACCCAAAAATTCGGCGTTGATGTAGGCTGAGTCGTATGTGGTTATGGTTATGGGCTTCAGCTCTTTTCTCCTGCCGGAAAACTCTCCAACGTAGTCTCTACCGAATATCGACAGCTTCTCCTTCCACTGATCCAATAGGGCTAAAGTTGGAACTACAACCAATGTTGAAACGCTCAAAGACCTTATTATCTCCAAAGCTACGTAGGTTTTACCGGCACCGGTCGGTAAAACTACTACACCTCTTTTGTCAGCCATCCACCTCTCAACAGCTTGAGCTTGGTAATCCCTTAGGGAGATCTCCACATCACCAAAGTAGGGGCAAGGGATAACGTTGTCTAAGACATGGTCTTCGAATTCTACACCGGAATTTCGAAGATAGTCAACTATATCTCTGTACTTATAAGCTAAAGCACGATAACACCTCGACCTGTCATCCCACTTAGCCTGAGGAATGTGTACGTTTCCATCTATTCTTATAGTTCCCCTTTCGTATTTCAACTCGACGAACATGTCTTTTCTTTACACTTTGAGATAGCTTCATTTAAGGTTATCCCCTCTATACCCCCTCCCCACAAAACTCATTAAAGTCTATGTTCAACATATCCGGTGTTACCGAAGGAACTGTTGGAGACATACAGAAGCGGGGGGAAGATCTACCCGAAATTCGCTTGGAGTAACGGGGATTTGAAGTTAGCTGGGAAGGTCATAAAAGTCTTCAGGATGTGCATGGGAAAGAAATACGGGAGGATCTTAGAAAACCTTCGAAAGCTTGAAACGGCAAAAAATTACAAAAAAGTTAGAGGCTTTGCAAAGCTCATCGAAAGGGAGTGCGAATTTAAAACGCCCACCAATCTTGATCCTTTGGCGGTTAGGATGTTTATGTTCGAAAGGGGTTACGTCACCAAGCTGAGCGAGAGGGAGAAGGTGCTGAAAGAAGCTTCGGAGCATTTCGGTGTATCTGTCGAAGAGATCGAGAAGGCTATTTTCGCGGACAGAGAAGAAGAGAGGATACTCGTTCGAATTCCGGAGATAACGCCCGACGAACTCGTGAAAAGATACAACCTATCTCTACTCCAGACAGCGATATTCAACTGCCTGAGACTTACGTTTTGGATTTCAACAAACCACAAAAACGTCTTTCGCAAGATTAAGTGGCTAGGTCTGATGTATGAACTACACGATGAAGACGGGATGCTACTGACTAGCGTAACTGGAACTGCTTCAATACTGAAGATGACGCGTAAATACGGCACTTCAATGGCGAAGCTCATTCCGGATATACTGAAGGCTGAAAAGTGGTGGATAAGAGCGGAAATTGTCGATGACTATGAGAAGAGGATATACCTGCTCGAGTTAAGCGATAAAAAGCGAAATCTATTCCCTATCGACTACGTAGAAGCCGTTGAATACGATTCGTCGCTTGAAGAAGAGTTTTACAGAAGGATGAGGAATCTCGGCTTTGAGGTGATCAGAGAGCCGGGAATCGTCAAAGCCGGTAACTCAGCCTACATACCGGACTTTCTGATCAAAAAAGGTGAAAAATACGTGTATGTAGAAATTGCCGGATTTTGGACTGAAGAATACATAAGGAGAAAGCTTGAGAAGATCAAATCGGCTAACATACCTCTAATCTTGGTAGTTAGGGAGGAATTTGCCTTGGACAAACCCAAAGGTGTGCTGGATGTCGTTACCATTAAAAAAGGTAAAATACCGTATAGAGACGTTTTGAAGAAGATTAAAGCGTTTTTGGAGTAACGTGCAGTCACGATTAAGTATATTTTAGCCTCCCTCTTCCCTCCCTAAACAGTAGTTTGGAACGTGTATTCTGCATGACAGCATTTAGCTTACCTGCACTTCATCGGTTACTCACAAACATTGTATTCGAACAGACAGAACTCATCACCTTTCGCTACGCACATCTTCTCCTCCCCGTTCAACTTGCAATCGAAAAGTCCTTCGAGGAGTCCCCAGATGTATCCCAAAAGCATCCAGCATACCGGAATTTCGGAACTACCTTTTTTCAGCCTGATGTAGCCGTCGGCTTCAAAGGACTCTCTAACCTTAACTACGATCTTACCGTTGCGATCGTCGAATTTGAACTCGAATTTACCCCAGCCGAAGCACTTGTCCCAGACCGTGATCATGTTCTTCGCAATTTGAATAGCCTTATCTCTTGTCAGTTCACCGAACCTCCTCTGATACCTTCTCCTTATTCCTCTCCCAGCCCTATAACCACCGTTACGGGATGCCGTCAAAATTAGACCCTTCGCCGCCTTTCCGACGATCTTCATTAACTCGGAATATATCCCAGCCAAGAACGTTGCGTATAGCGAAGCTACGGGTATCCTACCTAAAAACAGTATCCTTCCGTCTTCGCGCTTTAAAAATATACTTTCGAGTTCGTTTCTATCCTTTTTTGTTAAATCTTCGGTGACGAGATGATCGAACGGATCCACGATCATCACCCCAACAGCTCCTTAATCTTATCGCTCGCCTTACTCATCTCAAGCAAAACCAAACCCAGATTAGCTCTTGGAGTTGTCATAACAACAAGCAGAGCCTTCGGACCGGCTCCAGTTGCGATGATCTTACCCTCCTTCCCCTCGACTATAACCCTATCGGGGATACCTTTACCAAGCTCAGAAGTTGCAGTTTCGGCCGCTCCTAGCATGGTTGCGGTCATCGCTGCAAATGCTTCGGCGTTCACGTTATGAGATATATCGGCCGCGATGAGCAACCCATCTCTCGAGACGATCGCCGAAGCTTCTATGTCTCCAGCGGCTTTCAAATCTTTCAAAATCTTTTCAAGTTGCTCCCTCAGACTTGGCATAACCCTCACCTATAAGCAACTTTATCAAAGCATCCAAAACCTCATAAACACCGATCTTCTTCGTGGCTACGGTCGGAATGATCGGAACGTCTTCCGGAATATGCATGAGCTTTCTGATCTCCTCGGGCTTCAAAGCGTTCGGTAGATCTTGTTTGTTTGCGGCTATAACGTAAGGCAAACCGAAGTGGGTGGTCTTCTCGAGCAACTGCTTAGCCCTCGGAAAAGTTTCCGGCTTTGTCGAATCCACAACCAGAATAACGCCCAGAGCTTCACTACCGAGCACTTTCAAGATCGGATCGAACCTCTCTTGGCCAGGAGTTCCGAAGACATCTATCGTGAATCCCTTGTATTCTACCTTCCCGTGATCCAGAGCTACCGTGGTTCCGAGTCTATCGACAGAGATGGCTTTGTTCGATATCGCATGGACAAACGTCGACTTTCCGGCGTTGTATGGGCCGGTAACGAGTATCTTCGGTATGTACGCCTTAACGCCGCCGGGCTTTACGACCTTGAATAGGACAGCCCTTCCTTTAACTTGAGTCCAGTCCACCTTCAGAATTCCGTAGTAATGCCCCAGTATAACGCGGTGATGAATTCCTCCGATCCTCACCACAGCGTTCGAAAGCTCCTTGACCTTACTAAGCACATCCTCCGAATACGGCCATGCGGTAAAATTCGAAACGATAACGGAATCTTCAGCTTGTTCTTTCCACCTCTCAAAATAATTTAGCGTTTCTTCTCCGCAGATGTCTATTACCGTCGAAAGAGAGCCGAACACTACGAGGTCGTTTTCATCTATAGCCTTCCTTATTACCTCATCTAACTCGTCCAAATTCGTGGGATCCTTAACCACATACCTCTCATCCGATGTAGCTCCTACGTATGCGGAATAAGCATCGACTACGGAGAAATTCTCAAATTCGTCGACATACCAGCCGAACTCCTTGAACCTATTCCTCAAACTCGTCGGACTCATCGTTGAGGTGACGTAAACGCACCTGTAACCTTCTTCAAGATTCCTGTAGAGAGTCTGCATGCCGAAGACGTCTCCCTCAACTTCGGGATCGATGTAATACGTTAGAGTCTTGCCGCGAGGTATCTCCTTGAGGAGCTCATCCAAAACGGGGATACCGATCTTCATGACGACACCTCCAACCTGTCGTTAACTATGCTAAACCCCCTCCACTCTGTTCTTATCGAAGGGCTGAGGTATCTGAAAATCCTGCGATTTCCTTCATCCTTAAGCTCGATCACGCCGTTGAAAAGCTGTTTCAGCATCGCGATCGTTCTTTCATCGTGCATGTCTTCGTCGACTGTGTAGAATGCAAATGCTCCGAAGCTCTTGATTCTGTTCGTTAGGACGTGCAGAAATCTGAATACGGTCTGGGGATTCAGATACATGAGAACGGTCGAAATCGAATCGAACGCTATTATGACATCTCTCTTTCCGGACTTCCAAAACCTCTCAAGAAACATGTTTATTCTAACGGAAATTCCGGTTAAGTCCATAATCGAGACCCTCTTTATGTCTTCCGTATCGGGGGCATCCGAGAAGATAGTCTTCGAAACGCAGTCTATGATCTTGATATCGCTCAAGTTAAACCTCTGAAACCAATCCAAAACGGCTTCTGCGGTATCCTTGGTGGTAACGTATACTCCGCCGAATCCGTTGCTGACCTTCTCCCATACGATATTCCTTACGAATATGGACTTCCCGACCAACGGTGGGCCTATTACCATGACGTTGTTACTGTCTACGTCGATGTTCAGAATTTCAATTCTCATTATGATAATCATAAACTCAACAATATATAAATCTTCCCGTCACAGAAACTTATATATAAATACAGCTGTGAGGCAAAGTCTTATAAAAATCATGCCAAATGTCATAGGCTATGAGAGAGGTTGTCGAGCTCAAAGGTCACATAATAGATTCGATGATCCTGCCGAAGGTTCTAGACACGATCATAGAGATGGGCGGAGACTTCGAGATTTTGGAGCTCAGAGTGGGTAAGACGAAGGTGGATGAAAGCTACTGCAAGATGATCGTCGAAGGGGACGAGAAGCTTTTCGAGGAGCTCGAAAAGTTGGGGGTGATTTTGCCGAAAAAGGAGGTTAAAGTTGCTCCGGCTCCAGCTGATAAGGTTCTGCCGGACGGATTCTACGCAACGACTCACCATCCGACTTACGTTTACATCAACGGGGAGTGGAAGAAGGTTAAGAACATCGAGATGGACTGCGTTATAGTCATAGAGAACGGCGAACCGGTTTGCAAGAGGCAGGGGTTGGTTAAGAAGGGCGATCTCGTAGTAATAGGGCACGAGGGAATAAGGGTTGAAGTCCCCCAACGTCCGAGAGAGCCGACGGACATCTTCGGCTTCATGACATCCGATGTAAGTGCCGAGAAGCCCGTCAATTCCCTCATAAAGAAGCTTGCGAAGGAAATGAAGAGGGTTAAGGACGAAAACGGGTTCATAATACACGTCGTCGGAACGGCTGTAGCTCATACAGGTGCGGATGCGGCTTTAGCGGAACTGATCAGGATGGGATATTGCCAAGCTTTGTTCACCGGAAACGGATTCGCTGTGATGGACATCGAGAAGCAACTGTTCGGAACAACGCTTGGCATGGACAAGAACACTGGAAAGGTTTACAAGGGTGGATACAGAAACCACTTGGTTGCTATAAATGAGATGTGGAAAGCCGGCGGAATAAAGAAGGCTGTGGAGAAAGGCATACTGAAATCCGGCGTGCTTTACGAGTGCGTCAAGAACAACGTTCCCTTCGTCATCGCCGGTTCGATTAGAGACGACGGACCTTTGCCAGACACCATTACGGACGTCATGCAGGCGCAGGATGAGATGAGGAAGTATATATGGCAAGCGGATGCAACGGGCAACGGAATGTGCATAATATGGGCTTCGATGCTTCACGGCATCGCAACTGGCAACATGCTTCCTTCTACCGTTAAGACGGTCATAGTCGATATGAATCCATACGTCGTCACCCGTTTACTCGACAGAGGAACAACCCATGCCTTAGGAATTGTCAGCGATCCGGGAGTTGTTCTTCCGATGCTCGTCAACGAGATAAAAAAGCTTGAGGAAGAAGAAAAGGAAAAATAGCTATACACAATCTTTATAATCTTTTAAAGCGATATTGCAAATAATGTCTATTAGGATATCACTTGAGAACATTGGACCGATTACAAAAGCTGATTTGGAACTTGGACAGATAACGGTCATAGTGGGTGAAAACAACGTAGGTAAATCCTTCGTTTTAAAATCCATTTATTCTATCTTTAAGGCTTTTGAGATGGAAAGAATGCTCTTGAGGTATGAAGTTGAAAGAGCCTTAAGAATTTGTAGAGATACATTATCTACTTATAGAGAATTGCTTCAGAAAGTTCTTAAGTATGCAGATGAAAAATCGAAAAAGCAGATCGAGGGTGATATAAGCAATATCAATTATCTCTTGAAAGATATAGAATTCTACTTAAAGGGTGATGTCTCGGCATTGGATTTAAGTAACATCGCTAACCTGATTAAAGATAGTGCAAAAGTTGTAAAACGAGTGGATAGAGTCATCAAAGCAAATATAGAAATAAAAAAAGAAAATATGGAGAAGGAAGCTCAAGAGAAAGGAGTAATTGATGATAAATCTTTTAAAAAAATATTTCTTGATATAGCGTTGCTTTACGATTATTATAGTATTATGATGGATATTGTCTACCATTCAAAACCTGATGAATTGGAAAAACTACCTGAAAAAATCAGATCTCTTGAAAGCATTGAAAATCGTTTGAAGATGGCTTGGAAAATCCTAATTGACGATGTATTTGTTAAAGATATTGTTAAGCGTGGTTCTAACACAGGAAAAATTACCGTAAAAGATATAGTATCCTTCAGATTTGATGGAGATGTTTCAATGGAAATTAAAAGACCTTTATATCCATTAACTCCTGTTTTCGTCGAAAGCTCTCTCTTGCTTGAGATTAAACCTTATTTGGCAAAGACTACTGAGAGAAAGATAAAATCTCTTGAACTTCCAATACATATCAGTAGCTTTTTCGATTATGCTGAAACAATTTCAAGACTTGAAGAAGACGAAATACTCAAAGAGCTTAAGAAAATTATTGGCGGTGAAGTCTATTACAGCGTTCGTGAGGATAAATTTTATTTCAAATCTGAGCAATACGAAAAACCTTTTGACATTCAAAATGTAGCGTCTGGAATAAAATCCTTTGGAATTTTACAGTTGCTGTTGAGATCGGGAGCTTGTGAAAACACGATCTTCTTCTGGGAGGAGCCAGAATCCTATTTACATCCAGAATGGCAAATTAAGTTCGCGGAAATCATCGCAAAGATCGTAAAAAGAAACAACTACTTCGTCATATCAACGCATAGCCCGTTTATGGTTGAAATACTTAGAGTTGTTGCCAAAGAAAATGAAATCGACGCAAAGTTTTACTATATGAACAAAAATAGTGAGTTAATAGAAGTCAATGACGAGAATTGGGATATAATATCCGATAGCCTGCTAGAACCACTTAGAGAGATTGCCTTTAGACTATTTAAGGTTGTGTGATCGATATGAAAGACAACAATGGGAGATTCAAATTCGAAAAAGATGATATTGAAATGTCATCAAACTGTTTTCACTGTGACGTAGATATCCCTGTAATACATTTTGATAAAGTTAAAGATGATTACGTCAAAATAAGAGGTATCAGAAGTAAGCCCAACAGCTGTGATTACGTCATAATAGCCAGAGACGTAAGGAGTAGAAAGACAGAGATTTGGCTAATCGAAAAAACGGATATAATACATAAACTTGTTCAGAAGTTAAGTAATCTGAAGAAGACTGATATCGGAACTAAAGAAA
>WAKM01000028.1 GCA_015523335.1 Archaeoglobaceae archaeon
AACGACAGTGGATTAAACTGGAAGAAATCATAAAGATAAAAATCGGATAAGGTTATAAACGATTACCATTATCGATGTCGTCAGAACGTATTTAAACCAAACACAAATTCAGAAAAGCTTATATCTGTAAATACCTAAACCTAACAAAAGCTTAAATCAGACTAATATAGGATTGAAATTATGCCTAACTTTTTCCTTATGTATTCCACTTGAGCATTGCTTAAATCAGACTAATATAGGATTGAAATATTGAAAAATTTGAAGAATTTATAAAACAAAAAGATATGGCTTAAATCAGACTAATATAGGATTGAAATACTCTTAGCAGATCTCCCTTCCTAAGAATATTCCGTCATGATCTCTTACGATCTGGAATTTTACGAAATCTCCGACCTTCTTGTCTGTAAGCACCGTGACAACTCTGTTCTTAACTACGACGATCTTTTCGCCTTTAACCCTTCCATCCGCAACTATCTTCGCTTTGAAAACGTCTCCCTTCTTTATCGGGTGCGGTATGCGGGGACGCTTTTCTATTCTAAAGTCTTCCGGCTTCAGTATCAGCTTTATTCCGTATTCTTCCTCAAGCTTCCTAAGCTTCTCGTAGAACTCCTTGAAGCTCATAACGTCAACCTTCGGTTTCCTTCCGAACTTGTATGGGATGTATTTTTGTATTCCCAAAGGCGGCCATTTCTTTCCAGCGCCGATCTCCAAAGCGAACTCGATCAGCTTTTCCATATCGTCGTCGTTCACACCGGGAAGCCAGACCGGGGCTATAAGCAGATCGATCTTGCTTTCGGCGATCATCTTCGCGATCTCGATAACCCTCTTAAGCGGATATTTGCAACCGTAGATCATTTCGGCCTTCCTCTCGTCGAGGGTGCTTAGGGAGAGATTTATTCTGTCCATGTATTTTTCGAATACTTCGATCTTCTCTTCGTTTAGCAGAATGCCGTTGGTCTGCATTGAAATAACTCTAACTTCCTTCGTCTTCCTCAATCCTTCAAGAAGTTCTTCTATGTATGGATAAAGCAGGGGTTCTCCCTGCCCGTCTATGTGCGCTTCGACGCCGTCTCCTTTAAATTCCGCGATCTTCCTGAACTCTTCAATTAAGTACTCCGGCTCGACGATGTAATCGGTAACCCTCGTCCTGCTCTTTCTGCCTTCGTCTACGCTACAGAATATGCAGTTGAGGTTACAGCCGGTGATGGGTCTGATCTGAATCAGATTCGTTCCCCTATCGATCAAGCCGAAAGCGGCATGTCCCAAAAGCGGAATCCCGCTCTCCTTCGTTACGTAAACCAAATTCCTCTTCGTTACGTGATGCAGAACCCTCTTAGGCTCCGCAAATGAGATTATGTATTCCTTCGAATACCTCTTAGCAAGCTTTAGGTAATAACTCTTCGGAATCCTAACTTCGATAAGATTCCTAATCAGAAAAACCTTCTCGTTCCTCGTTTCGAACTCCTTTAGGATCATAGCTTAATCTTCATCAGAACTTCCAAGCCAGACGAACTCAGGCTGAAAACGCCGTCTTCTTCAACGATGAATCCATCTCTCTTCAGCTCTTCAACAACACCTCTGAGCATTACCTCGGGTATCCTCGTGAACTTGGCAATAGTCTTCGAATCCGCTTTTTTCCTCTTCTTAAGCAGTTCGAGGATCCTGACTTTCGTCGGATTCGATGTTATCGAGCCGACATCTCTCATAGTCGATAGTCGAACCCGAGGGATTAAAACGGTTGTGATCGCGTTTACGTAAAAGGTCAGCCTGCAAAGCTTAATATCCGAACGGCTTAAGCATTGCCGATGAAAGTCGGAGGAATAAACAGCGTTGCTGAAGCTCTGAAGTCCGGTAAGGTTAACAAGATATACGTGGACAAGGACACAAAGAATCCAAGAATCAAGGAACTGATAGCTCGGGCTAAGAAAAAGGGGATTCCCGTCATTTACGTTCCTCGCTCCGCTTTGCCAAAAGAATCTCAAGGGATTTCAGCTGACATCTCACCGATAAAATACGTTGACGTCGATTACCTAATCGATAAGTGTCTTAGGCTGGGATCGTTCCTGCTATTCATGGATTCCGTTGAGGATCCGAACAACTTGGGGGCTGTGCTTAGATCTGCCGAATTTTTCGGCTGTGCCGGTGTCGTCATTCCGAAGAGGAGATCAGCTCAAGTTACCGATACGGTAGTTAAGGTCTCAGCCGGAGCCGTTCTGCATTTGGACATTGCAAGAGTCGAAAACTTAGCAAACACTTTGAAGAAGCTCAAGAAGTTTGGAATAACGATTGTCGGTGCGGATCTGGACGGCGAAGACATAGACAACGTGGACATGTCTCCCCCGTTGGCTATCGTGATAGGGGGAGAGGATAAAGGTATCTCCAAGCCCGTAAAGAAGCAGTGCGACTTTATAGCTAAGATTCCGGGAAAAGGGAAGATAGAAAGCCTTAATTTGTCCGTCGCAGCCGGGATAATGATGTTCGAGTTTAACAGGAGGCTTAGGGCCGGAGAGGTGATCAAATGAAAGGTGAGCTTTTGGCTCTACTTGCCGCACTTCTCTGGGGAATCGCGCCCATCTTCGACAAGATCGTCGTATCGTCGGGTGTTTCGCCTTACATGGCTAATCTGATTAGAACTTTCGGTGCCATTACGTTTTTGGTCTTAGCCGTCGTTCTTCTAAAGCAGTTCGATTTATCAGCTTTTAACGGCAAAAACGTTGCGTATCTTCTAACTGCCGGAGCCTTAGGCGGCGGATTGGCGATGATTCTATACTACATCGCCCTGAAGTTCACTTACGCATCGAGGGTAGTTCCGCTAACTTCGATATATCCGCTGTTTACGGTTATCTTCTCGGCAATCGCTTTGGGTGAAAGCGTGAGTCCGAAGGTTGTGATTGGAACGATTCTTATAGTTATAGGAGTTGCTTTGGTCTGTAGCGATGTCTGAAAGACGTTATAAACAATGCCGAAGTTCAGAATTATATGGATTTGGAAGGCTACGCAAGAAGGTTGCTCGAAAAATTGGGCGAGGATAAGGTTAAAGAAATGCTGATCGAGAGGATAATGGAGATTAAGGGATGGGATCACGAAAGGGCAGAAAGGTGGGCCGATGCAGTTATTTTAGAGGTGAAAAACGCATACTCGAAAACTTTGCCGATTCTCGATTACTATAAGAGCGGAGTTAAGATGGGCGAATTCGGTGTTGGTTCGAGGGGAAGGGGTGATTTCTACGTTCACAGCAAGATCGCTGAGATAATCGGCTCAACCGAAGCCGTTATATCGTCAAGGGATTTGGACGATGCCGGCGTTGTGAAGGTCGGAGATCTATATATTTCAGTAGCAGTCGACGGTATACACTCCCGTTTGAGCGAATTTCCCTTTATAGCCGGTTTCCACGTTACGAGGGCGGCGATGAGGGATGTATACGTAATGGGTGCGAAGCCTATAGCCGTTTTTTCCGACATACACGTAGCTGACGATGGAGACGTTTCGAAGATATTCGACCACATAGCCGGAATAACCGCTTTATGCGATTTGGTCGGAGTTCCGCTTGTAGCCGGCTCGACGCTTAGAATAGGCGGAGATATGGTGATAGGAGAGAGGATGACCGGCTGCGTCGGATGCGTAGGGGTTTCGGAATACATAACGCCGAGGAAGAACGTTAAGGAGGGTGATGTAATTCTGCTCACCGAGGGGGCTGGAGGGGGGACGATAGCCACCACGGCAATATACTACGGAATGCACGAGGTGGTTGAGGAAACGCTCAACATAGACTTTCTAATCGCCTGCGAATCAATATTTAAGGCTGGATTGGTTAAAAGGATTCATTCCATGAGCGACGTTACGAACGGTGGAATTAGGGGAGATGCGGAAGAGATAGCGAGAGTTTCCGGCAAATCCCTCGTTTTCGACTACGAGAAGTGCAGGAGCGTCGTGAATCCGAAGGTTCTGAAGATGCTCAATGAGCTTGAGATAGACTTCATGGGGGTATCGATCGACTCACTGATGGTTGTCTGTTCGGAAGAAGTGGCTGAGGAGGTAAAGTCGGTTGTGAGAAAGGTCGGAATAAAAATAGAGGAAGTAGGCTGGGTTGAAGATGGCGAGGGTGCATACGTTATCGAAGACGGAAGGAAGAAGCCTTTAAAGCCGAGGTTCAGGGAATCGGCTTACACGCCGATAAAGAAGGTGGTCGGCGAAGAAACGC
>WAKM01000029.1 GCA_015523335.1 Archaeoglobaceae archaeon
GGTGGAATCAGTTCAAAGGTGGCTTGGATTACGTAGTTTACATCACCACAGCTGTGGAATGGGACGGAAGTCTGAGCGGTGCGAGGGTTAGGGAGGCTATTTCATGGGGTAAAGTTAGTGAAAGGGCAAAGCATGTAACGGTTTACGGCGATGCGACAGTCTTACTGCCGATAATCGTTGCGAGCCTGCTTGAGAGACTCGATTAATTAAATATCTATTTTTTATTTAGTCAACCGATCTACAGATGTAGATATAGATTTCTCAATTAAAGTTCTCTTATGACCTTAGCCGGAACGCCTCCGGCTAATACGTTAGGCGGGACGTCCGAGTTTACCAAGCTATGCGCTGAGATTATCGAATTGTCACCTATTGACACTCCCGGCAGAATTGTGCAGTTCGCACCGATCGTCACGTTTTTTCCTATTTTCACCTCGCCTATTCTGAGCTCATCCTTAAGGAATTCGTGGGCTAATATTACGGTGTTGTAACCTATAATGGTGTTGTCTCCGATTTCGATCAGTTCTGGATAGAATATATCGACCGTCGATTCCAACCCGAATGCTACGTTCTTTCCGACTTTAACTCCTATACGCCTCAAAAGCCAGCGTTTCAATGCTAACGACGGTAGAATCCTACACAGAGCAACAACAACGTAGTTAACGGCAACCCTCAGGGGGTTTTTAACCGTCGTCCAGTAGCACATCGAGTTCTTATCCTTAGCCTTGATGACCATTCTCAGTTTTCTCGGCATGCCCGATTGGATTTTGCTCGGATATATGACTATTGCTTTTCATACTGAATTCTCTCCGCTGATGAGTTGCGATAACGGACAAATCGGCTCGCTTATTATTTAAAAAACGTTTTCCAGATTTTGTCCTTAAGGTGGTGGATGTTCTTAACGGCTTTTCCCTTCCCGCCTACCATCTCGCATCCATCTACAAGCGCAATTCCAACAGCAAGGGGAGTCTCCTTCTTTTCAACAACGACGTAAACGAAATCTCCAGCTTTAATGTTCTCATCAGCTTCAGCAATTCCGGGCTTCATGACATCCGCTCCGTTTATTATGTGCGGCATGGCTCCCTCGTCGACTACGACCTTCCCCTTGGAGGGCTTGAACTTCAGTAAGCCGTAGACTGTAAGATAATATCTCCCGTCGTGTTCCAATATCAGAGGCTCTCCGTCTACCAATATCACGACTCTGTCATCGATTTCCACCCTTTCCATGCTACCTTTGATTTCCACGCCGGTCGTTTCGGTCAAGCTCTTAGCTATCCGCTTTGCCTCCTTCTTTCTTAGCATGTGTCTCTTCATACAACACCTCCGATATTTTTAAATAGTCAAGAGATGAACGAAGTTAAAAGCATTTTTGGAGGAGACGGTATGGCTAAAAGACCACTCGATGTCCTGAACAAAGCGTTGCAAACGCCGGTCTTGGTGAGGTTAAAGGGAGGTAGGGAATTCAGAGGGATACTGAACGGATACGATATCCACATGAATTTAGTGCTGGAAGATGCGGAAGAAATTCAGAACGGGGAAGTGGTTAGAAAATTGGGAAGTGTTATAATCAGAGGCGATACGGTAGTTTTCGTATCACCTTCGCAGTAGGTGATGTGAATGTCGGACGGAACGGCCGCGATGGGTAAAAGGGGAAGGAAGATAGTTCACATAAAGTGCAGAAGGTGTGGGAGAGTGGCTTTTCACAAGAGAAAGGGATACTGTGCCGCTTGTGGTTTCGGAAGGAGCAAGAGGCTCAGGAGCTACAACTGGCTGAAGAAGAAAAAGAAGAGCAATTAAATGTGTGGCATAGTCGGTGTTTACTGTAACGACGAATCTTTAACTTCGAAGATAGCATACTTTACGCTATACTCGTTGCAGCACAGGGGACAGGAATCCGCGGGAATAGCTATTGCAGATGGGGGATCTATCGAACTTCACAGAGGGATGGGCCTAGTTACCGAAGTGTTCAATGAGAATACTTTAACTAAGCTTAAAGGCAATTCCGCAATCGGGCATGTGAGATACTCCACCACCGGCGAATCAAAACTTGAGAACGCACAACCGATTCTCGTTAAATCCAAAGCCGGATATTTAGCAGTAGGTCACAACGGCAACTTGGTCAATTACCCGCAACTCAGAGCCATGCTTGAAAACGAGGGAAGGATTTTCGTAACGAATTCCGACACCGAAGTGATCGCTCAACTGCTTTCGTCCTTTCTAATGAAGTTCGACGTCGTCGAATCCCTCAGCCTTCTGCACGAAAAGCTCATCGGAAGCTTCTCTTTGACTATTCTATTCAACGATGTCCTCATCGGTTTCAGAGATGCTTTGGGTTTTCGTCCGCTGTGCGTTGGCGAAACTGACTTCGGCTACGTGATCGCAAGCGAAACCTGTGCGCTCGATGCGATAGGGGCTAAAAAGGTTAGGGATGTTAAACCCGGGGAAGCTGTAATAATTCGGAAAGGCGATGTCGAGTTCGTTAAAATCGCCGAAAGCAAAAGGTTGGCCAGATGCGTCTTCGAATACATCTACTTTGCGAGACCGGATTCGGTGATAGACGGCGTCAGCGTTTACAGAGCCAGATACAGGATGGGCAAGATACTCGCAAAAGAGAGTCCGGTTGATGCAGAGTTGGTTTCACCCGTTCCGGACAGCGGAACTACTGCCGCAATAGGTTTTTCCGACGGATCGGGATTGCCTTATCTGGAAGTTTTAATAAAGAACAGATACGTCGGCAGAACCTTCATCATGCCGGAACAGAGGCTTAGGGAGCTTTCAGTTCAACTCAAGATGAACGTCGTTAGAGAAAACGTTAAATGCAAAAGGGTCGTTCTCGTGGACGACTCGATAGTGAGGGGCACGACTTCACGGAAAATCGTCGATATGGTCAGAAAAGCCGGAGCTAAGGAGGTTCACTTCAGAGTCGGAAGCCCGCCGATAGTAGCGCCGTGTTACTTCGGCATAGATATGTCGACGAGGGAAGAGCTGATTGCGAGCAACAAAAGTATTGAAGAGATTTGCAAGGTTTTAAATGCGGACAGCTTAGCCTATCTGAGCTTAGATGGTCTTCTCAAAGCTGTTGGGTTTAAAAAATGCGAACTTTGCTTGGCTTGTCTGACTTCTAAGTATCCCGTTCCGGTGCCGGGGGAAGTTACTGAGCCACTCAGTTAGCGCAATACTCATCACTTATCAGGGGCGGGAGTAATCATCATCGTGGCTGTGATCGATGTATGCTCGTCGTATCTTATTCATATTCGGAAAATTTTTATTTTATATATAAAATAAAAATTGGCAAAAATCACTTCTTTATAAGATGAACGGCACATGCTATGCATGGATCGAAGCTTCTCGTTATGAGCAAAGCGATGGTCGTGTTATATTTCTGCCCGTTAACCGGCTCCATGTTGAGTTCAGCCAATCCAAGAGGAGCCAAGGACTTCCTAAGCAGTTCTCCGTAGTCGTTGCCCCAAATAGCACTGCAAACGCTCGGAACATCCATCGTCGGAAGCCAAGTAGTTCCGCACTGCAACGATGTTTCTACGGGTCCGGGTTGACCCATGTCATCCCTCGGGCTGAGATTCCAAGTGCTCGGAACGACGCACTGATACCTCTCTATAACTTTGTTGTTTATCTTGAGATAATGCAACAGCGCTCCTCTTGGAGCTTCATAAAGACCGAATCCTTCTCCTTTCTCCGGAACATCCTTGTATTTGCAGATCGAAGAATCCTTATACTCCGTTAGCATCTTGGCGAATTCGATCAGCTTGTTCGCGCAGATCAGAGCGTTCGCAACCCTTGCGACTACTCTATCCAGAACGGATCCCTTCGGATTTCTAACCTTATAGACGAAATCTCCCAAGTCTTCGCCGGTAATGGGATGCACCCTCGGAATCCTCCATTTTAACCCGAACGTGTTTATCATTCTCGCAAGGGGTCCGACCTCGTAAACCTTTCCGTCGTATCTCGGCGCTTTTATCCAAGAGTAGGCTCCAGGCTTGTTCATATCAACTACGGTCTCCTCTTCGCTCGGCTTCATTCCACTGTATTTGTTTGAATACCAAGCATACTTGACGTATTCTCTAATCTTGTTCAGATCGAAATCCTTAAAGTTGCCATCCCAAGCTCCCGCATGGAACACCGCTGACAATCTTCTGCCCTTCTCACCGTAGGCTACCTTAAGCCAGTCGTCGTAGTTCTCCGGATCCGGCAACATTCCGTAACTTAGGAAGTAGCCGGTTCCAACGCCGATATCTTCAAGACCTCTTAAGTTTACACCCAATATCTCGCTGATCTTCTCGCCCACGATTTCGTTGGCTTGAATTATAGCCTGTATGTCTCTGATCATGGTATTCGCTACGAATTCCCAAAGTTCGACGGCCCTCGCCACCGTTCCGGCTATCCTCTCGTTCGTGGGCTTGACGGTAACTCCTCCGGGATAACCAGATGCGTGGTGCGGAAACTTACCGCCCCAAAGAGCTGTGATCTCGTTCGCCTTCCTTTGCATCTCTATGCACTTCGCATAGCTACTTCCGAGTCCAAGCTTGGCTATGCCTTCTTTACCCAAAACCGGCGGAATCATCGGAGGATACTTGCAGAGGATTCCGAGTTCCGGACCTACGAGCAAATAAGTGTGTATCATATGGTCGTAAATGTAGTATGCGCACTGGATTATGTTTCTAATCAAAACAGCCGCCGGAGGAACCGGAACGGCATCGAATGCTATGTCCAAAGCCTGATTCGAAGCCTCCGCATGCGCGGCTGGACAAACACCGCATATCCTTTGCGTGAAGAAGAACGCATCTCTCGGATCCTTCCCTTTCAGAAATATCTCGAATCCTCTGAACATCATTCCGGCACTTTTAGCTTCGCCGACGATGAACCATCTACCGGTATCCGTCGTGATCTCCTTTAGATTCATTTCAATTCTCAGATGACCTTCGATTCTCGTAACCGGATCAACAACAACCTTAACCATACTCACTCCTCCTTTTTATCTTTCTTGACCTTATACGCCGTTGCACCGGCTAAAACAGATCCGCCAACCCAGATGTAATTCGGATCTATGTTGAAGAACGGTCTCCTGTTAGTTATGGGCTCGTAGAACGGTATAAATCTGTCTGGGAATCCCGGTTCCGCACATCCTATGCAAGGAGCACCAACCTGAACGCAGTAGCTTACGTGGTTGTTCCACTTCCTCAGTGCGCAGTCCGTCATGACTTCTGGCCCCTTGCATCCGAACTTGTATCTACATCCTTCCTCTCCCGGTTTTGTCGTATATATGCCCAAGTCGTAATACGGTCTATACGGGCAAAGGGCGAGGTGCATGTTTCTTCCGAAGAACAGCTTCGGTCTGTTATACTCGTCCAACTCCAGCTTGATTCCCAACATCACGGACGTCAGAGTTATGACGAGGTGATCAGGATGCCCGGGACAGCACGGAATATTTATAACCTTCCGTGCGAGATCATCTCTTCCGATTTCCCTCAAAAACTCCTGCAAGCCCATAGCTCCCGTTGGATTCGGATGGGACGACGGAATACCACCATAGCATGCGCAAGCTCCTATGGCTATTATGTGATCGGCGTAATCTATCGCATCTTTAACGTGATCTCTGAAATCCTTGCCACCGATTACGCAGTAGCCCTTCTTCTGAATGGCTCCCTCGACTATCAGAATTCTCCTACCTTTCGTTCCATTTTTCCACCTTTCCTTTAAATGTTCAGCAAGCCAGCCGGAAGCCGGTTCGATAGTTTCCATGTAGTCCGGCAGGGCTATCGGAAGCCTTGAGTTGCCGACGGTTATGCTCGTCAGAATTTCGAGAATGTCTGGATCGGTAGCTTGTGCGAAGGAAATCGTGCAACCCGTGCAAGCGGCGCCGTTTAGCCAGCAGATGTGCCAGTAGTCTTTTACTTCTTCGAGAGCGCTGACAATTTCAGCTTTGTAATTCGTTATAAAGGCCGTAGCTCCCATCGCCGCCACCAACTTGAGAAATTCTCTTCTACTCAACTTCACGTAAACCACCTCGTTAAAGACGACCACAACTAATTTTTATCATTATTATTATCCCTACTAAACTATTTGCCATCAACTTACTTAATGTTTGCGATGACTTTTATTTAAAATTTTTTGCAATTATAATCTTGATTTATTAAATTATTAACGACTTAGTAGCATAAATTAACAACAATGGTTGTGCAGATACTACCGTAAAAAACCGAAGGGTTTATACATGTTAACGAATATTCAAAAAGGTTTATAAGGTTTGAAAGTTAAACTAAATACTAGGAGGTGCAGTTTATGAGCATAGGAAAAGCCTTACTATTGGCAGTGATCATAGCGGCAACGGGCTTAGTTGTCCTACCGAACACCGTCTCGTTGTTCGCCGGCCAGCACTACTGGTATAACCTAAGCTACAGTAAGACCGTTCCATGCCAGAAATGTCACGCTGACGTGTTCGAAGAGCTGAATTTAAGTAACTTCCACATTCATTGGGGTGATCCAACCAGAGCCGACGCTCAAGACTGTGCGGCATGTCACAGATCTAATCTGAGCATAACTTACGCCAACGTAACCGGATCATACACTCAAGTGGTTCCGGGTAAGCAGGCTCATGCTGCGAGCGTCGTTGCCTGTATGCTGTGCCATCAGATGAACGCAAGCAAAGCGACATGGGCTCCGGGTCCGTTTGCGGGTGGATTCAACATAAGCGGATTGGCTACTTCACCATACAACTACTCCAACGCAACATACAATGGTAAATTGGCCGCTCACAACGCGTTTATAGCGATGGCGATAAAGAACAACACGCTTCCAGACTCAACCGAAGCCTGCGTTGCTTGTCATACGCACGTTGCAGTTAAGATAATATGGCACCACAAGAGAAGCCTTGAATTCAACGTAACTATCGAAAATCCAGCTACACTGCCTAACGGTGTGCATAACTGGAACATTACGGACTGGTCTATTAACGGCACCGCTACCGCAGTCTCGTGGGGTAACACGAGCGGTGTTGGTAACACCAGCTACTGGAGCGGCTGGCCAGGTAACGTGAGTGGTATATATTCATAATTTTAAATTTATTTTTTTATTTTCACTTATAGTTAGGGCTGTTGGAATGCATTGTGTGGGCTTTGATGTTATCGTTTGAACAATATCTCGTAAAAAATATATTAAGAAAGTTAACAGTTTATTTTTGGAGTTGATAGTCATGGGCATAATGAGAAGGCACAAGATTTTGCTTGGATCTAAGTTTGTGATACCGGCTATAATATTGGGTCTTCTGGTTTTTCCGAGTATTGTTAACTACATGTTACATCCTTCAGCTGTAAGTGTTACTAAAAATGTAACTTGTTTTGTAACCGCTACCGCTAATGAAACCTTCAATACAACAATCGAAGCTTATCCGAACGTATATACTGAAATAAAAATACCTCGGAAAAAAGCTGAAAAAATAGGGCTAATATCAATATCTTTCAAAGTTCCGAAAAGGATGCCGCTAAAGGTTGTAGTGGCTAAGTTAAAATTCGCACCGGTTCCAGAACCCATCGAAATATACGATATTTACGAGTATATAGATATAGAACTCATAAATTTAAAAACCAACGAGACAGTTCATCCGTCGGGTGTTATACAATTTGAATTGCCCAAAGCATGGATAATTCAGCACGATTACGATCCAAAAAAGGCGGTTATGCTGGAATATCGAGGTAAGTGGATTAAACTAAGAACGAGAATGATCGGTGAAGACAACGAAAGTTACTACTACGTAGCTCAAACCGAGTCGTTTAGTATATTTGCAATTGCAGTTGAAAGGGTAATACCCGAAAACTGCTCGAAGTGTCATCAGAACGTAGCTGTAGAACTTAGCATGTCCCCTTATCACAACTTCAACTGCACTTTTTGTCATCCGGGAATGAGCAGAAACGTAACGTGCGTTCGCTGTCATCCAAATATCGGCGAATTTTCGGCACATAAAAAGTTTATAGAATGGGCTGAAAACAGCACTCTAATGAAGGGTTCGAACGAAGCTTGCATCGCTTGCCACACCACCGCCAAAATCCCGATACCGAAAATAACTGAAAGGAGATACTTGTCCTTTGAATTCGACATGGGCGAGCTTCATGAGTAGATCATTATTAAATTAAATATTTATCCAGAAATATTCCGAGCTTTCTCCTGACTTCGTAGCTTATCCTATCCGGATGCGTAGTTATCGCGAACTTCAGCGCATCTTTGCACGGACATTTTCTTTCCTTGGGTATTGCAGGAATAAGCTTTCTGAGTATGTTTCTGACCTTTTCCTCATTCTTGGCCATGTTCTCGAGAACCATCGCGACATCTACTTCCTCCTCCTTCCAGACATCGTAATCCGTGACCGTAGCTATCGTAACGTAGCATATTTCCGCTTCTCTCGCAAGTTTTGCTTCAGGCAAGGCTGTCATGCCTATTATGTCGAAGCCCAACTGCCTGTGAACGTAAGATTCGGCTTTCGTGGAGAACTGTGGCCCTTCGATGCAGACGTATGTTCCCTTGGGATGGTATCTGTAGCCCAAACTCTCTATGACATCGATCGTAACTCTCCTAAGCTCCGGACAGAAGGGTTCGGCAAAGCCTACGTGAACTACGATATCTTCGAAGAACGTATTGGGTCTAAACTTCGTCTTGTCGTATAGCTGATCGGGAATTACGATATCCAAGGGCTTGATCTCTTCTTTAAGCGATCCAACAGCGCATACGCTTATAATCCTTTCAACGCCCAACTTCTTCAATGCATAGATGTTCGCTCTGTAAGGAACGTGCGTTGGGGAGTAAACGTGTCCTCTGCCGTGCCTCGGCAGAAATGCGACCTTCCTTCCTTCGAATTCGCCGACGATAATCTTATCCGAAGGCTTGCCGAAGGGAGTGTCGATGTCCACCTCTTTGACGTTTTCGAAAGCGGACTGTTCGTAAACGCCCGTTCCGCCGATAATTGCAATCTCAGCTTCCATGCCTAAAGATACGTAGGCGATTTAAAAAATTATGCTATTTCTTCGGCGAGAGTCCAGTATACCCTGTCGTCCTCCTCGACCCTATAAATTACGCCTCTTCTCTCCATTATTCTAAGCACCTCTTCAAATCTTCCCGGTTGCGAGATCTCCAAGTATATGGGATCCAAGTTGAAACGTTTGAAAAGCTCCCACTTTATGTCCCACTCCGTCCAGAGATCCTTCCTGCTGTCCTTCATTATCGTCAAAATTAGGCTTGAGATGTCTTCTACGAAGTTCCAAGGAAATATAACCCAAGCCCACTCCTCCAGGCACTCGCCGAAGTAATCCGGAATGAACTTCGAAGTGTGAAGCAGTAGAAGCGTTGCTGTTCTTACATCGTTGGCTCCCAACTTTTCTATCTCTTCTCTCGCCTTCTTTATGCTCATGCCGGTATTGGCTATATCGTCAACAATCAGAACGTTCTTGCCTCTGATCTCCTCGTCGGAGGGAACATACCTAACGCTGATATCCTTCCTCTCATTTATTCCAGCGTAATGCTCAACTTTTAAGCTTGTGATTTCGTCCAAACCCAACAGATCGCACAAAATTCTGCCAGCAAACCATCCGCCCTTAGCCAATGCGACTATTACTTCGGGCTCGAAATCGTCGTCCATAATCTGCTCCGCTACCCTCCTGCACAAACTTTCCATGTAATCCCAATCCGTAACGATACATCTCATAGCTTAATCACACCCTTGATGTATTTCGGCGGTATCTCTTTGGCTAAAGCTATAAACTCGTTAGCCTTTATAATCCTTATTCCGTCCTCTCTGGCTTTCTTCGCATCGATCTCGAGTATTATCGGTTCATCTGTTCTCAGCCTCGCAACCTCCTCCGACTTTTCTATCGTGGTAGATAGATGAACGTAAGCCTGATTAACCGGCTTTATCCCGATTTCAAGCAGTCTTTGGGCTTCCTCTTCTCCCGTTCCGTAATAGAGAACGTCCTCTTTGGCAATGGGATAGTCAGTCAGCTTAACATCCACGCTGTGCCCATATCTCGCCCTTATTTTGTTGTCCTTAAGTTCATATCTGCTTTTCCAATCGGAATATACGAGGGCTTTGATCAGCCACCTGTTTGCCCACCTGTATTTCCTCTTAACAACCCTAACGAGTTCGTCGAAATCTATCCAGCCGTTTTCGTCCATCTCAAGCCCAAACTTGTCTGGAAAATGCCTCAAAATACCGGAGATGAATCTCCCCAACTTCTCAACCCTCTTCTTATCAAGTATCAGTTCGCCCTTCCTTCCGCACTTACAGGTTTCTCCCCTATAAAATCCGTGCTCTGGGCAAAACCTGATGTCCTCCATCGAATCACCTTTTCGCAAACCATATCGCGGTTGCTATCGCACCCATCGCACTGCAGGTTTCAAGACTTATTCCCTTTTCGGTTACATCGTAATGATATTTTGCTTTTTTCATAACATCCTTCGGCAGTCCTCTCCTCCCCAAGCCCATCAGAAAAGTTGCGGATCTTCTTCTTATCAGATCCCTCATCTCCTCAAAGCTTATCCTCTTCTTCTCATCCGGCTTCGATGTCGTCGCGATTATCTCGCCGAAGTGGGCTGGAATCTTATCGATGAGGTGGATCTTCCCCGCTTTGAGCAGTTCGATGGCGTATCTGCCGTGCTCGCCTATCGTCGTATAATCCGCAACATGCTTGACCATCTCTTCTTCATTTTTCCAGAAGTTGAAATCCATCAGAGCCAAATGCAGATCGTAAGCGTAGCAGAGCGGAGCGGCCCTTGCAATCGTTCTGAGGTGGATTTCGTGGAGCTTGAGTTTGTCGTATGTATTAACCAAGCAGAGGACTATCATCGAAATCAAAAACATCAAGGTTTAAATAAATCGTTTCGTAGCTCTTCGATATGGACGTCATCATAGTCGGCGTCGGTGGGCAGGGTATTCTCACATCATCGACGATCTTGGCTAAAGCGGCGATGAAAGCCGGTTTGAACGTTCTCACTTCCGAAGTTCACGGAATGGCGCAGAGGGGAGGTAGCGTTGAGGTTCACGTGAGAATCGGGGATGTTTTATCTCCTCTAATTCCGTTAGGCAGTGCGGATGTCATGATAGCCTTGGAGCTGGCTGAGGCGTTGAGGTATACCAAGTATCTTAACGAGAACTCGGTTGTAATAGTAAATACGAGACCTGTAATTCCGATCACGGTAACGCTCGGCGTTGCGGAGTATCCGGATGCCGAAGAAGTTTTGGACAGGCTTAGAGAGATCACGCCTCGCGTTTACCCAGTTAACGCCTCCGAAATAGCCGAGAAGCTCGGAGCAATTCAGGCAACTAACGTCGTCGTTTTGGGTATGCTCGCAAAGCTTATCGAGCTACCTTTCGGCTATAAGGAGATAGAGGAAGCCGTCAAAGATGTTCTACCTCCAAAACTCCACGATTTAAATTTGAAGGCGTTGAAGGCTGGATACGATGCGGTTTGACCAATGATAAGGCGAATTGTGGGTTAAGTAAAGATGGTGGAGGTTATCAAGATGTTATATTTTTATAATAGCAATTTATTAAGTTATATAATAAAGCGAAAGATTTTAGCAGGTTAGGGTAGATCTGAATTACACTCTGTTTTTAGGGAATCTATTATCTTTTTGTTCTTGCTTTAAGCAAAATTGTTCTACTACGTTTCTTTTTCCAAATTTCTCATTTTCGTAAGCCAAGTCTTTCGAAAGCGTTTTTATTACCAAACACCTATATCGACGATGAACTTAGCTTTGAGAATATTGCGGAGTTCTTCATCGTTCATCTTGCTTAGCATTGATGAAAATGTATTTAAGCATTTGTTAAGCAATATTTTCGATATCCATATCAAAAAACTGGGCGGTGCCAAAATGGAGGAGACGTTATTTCTGAAATTCTTGGGAAGGGATAACCCGATAATAAGGGTAATCGATTTTCTGATCGATAACGAGGCTTTCTCTAAATTAGCCGAACTACTTTGCTTAAGATCTGGAAAACTCTCGAAGATCTTGGAATAGTCGTAGAAACGAGAAGAGTCGGAAGAGCAAAGATGTATAAGTTGAATAAGAATAATCCAACCGTTCAGAAGTTTATCGAGCTTGATAATGCTATTTCCGAATATTACGCTAAGAAGTTTCCTGAAATAACCGTTGAGAGGTGATTTAATGGCTTACTGGCTTTGTATTACAAATGAAACGAACTGGAAGATAATAAAAGAACGAAATGTTCGGGGAGTTCTTGAAAGGCATAAGAATACGATTGCCAAGGTTAAGCCCGGTGATAAGCTTGTAATTTATCTCAAGCAGGAAAAGGTTAACGATGAGATTAAAGGTAGTGTTAAGTTCTCGGGGCTTTGTCGTTTGTTAAAACTTCGGGATTTTCTGATTCATAAGTAAATTTTCGGGACTCAGGAAGTTCTCGCTTATACTTTTCGTGTACTAATAGTAAGGCTTCCGCGATTGCCCTTACCGTTTTGGATCCATGTCTTCGAATAAATTACAGAATTTCTTGTTTTCTTTAACAAATTTTATCAACTCTATTCTCCGATCTTGCCATTCCATGCTCTTGCACATTCTTTGATGATATTTATTTTTTATTTAAATTTTATTAAAATAATCCAAAATTAATTGTATATTCACCTTGATGTTTAGCAAATATTTGGCATTATCTAGTTAATATATTAAATGATTTATCTTAAGCTAAATTGTGTTGAATCTAGCCTTTAGTCTCTTTAACACATCAGTGTTGTCATCATCCCTCTCATTTTTCTCTTAGCTAACAACTCACAGAAATTTCAAAAAAGAATAATGTAAAAGAAAAATAGAAAAATTTAAATTAAAGTTTTAGATACTCCAGTCAAAGTTTATGGAAAGGAAAAGAAAGTGGTACCAGACTAGACAAGAACTATTCATCGAATTAGGAAAAGGACCGAAGCTTGAAAGAGATTTAGCTAGTATTCTTAATGTTGGCCGCTCAACTGTTAGTCGTATCTTGAATGAATTATACAGCAAGGGTTATGTTACTTGTAAATTCAAAAAAATTAAGGGGAAACGTGGGCCCGCTTCGTATGAATGGTCGTTAGTTGTGAACTGGGCAACTCTTAGAGAGATTGTAAGAGTCTTTGATAACAACCCATCTAAATATGAAGTGTTAATGAAAACTGAATTTGGAGAAAAAGTAGTTGAGTTCTTGGCAAGAGAAATAAACAATAAATGTAGAGAACCTTTTGAGAGGAGATTTCGTCATGTTTTAGATCTTGGTATGCGTGCTACGTCATACCTTGATAAAGCGTTAAAAGACTTATTTGAAAATCTTAAAAAAGGAGTTAAGAAATGTTTAGAATCAATAGCATCTGAACTAACCAAATTAGATAGCTCCGCGCATATAAAAGACGACTTGTCAAATCTTTTTGAGGAACTTAAATACATAGCTTTAAAGAGGTTTATTACCTCCAATTATGGTAATAGTGGCGACACTGATAGGTGTAGTTCTGATCATTATGTATATACTAAAGCGTTTTTAGGGGCTACTGTAAAACGCTCTCCTTCTATGCCCTCAAATTTATAGTATTAAATGCCCAATCCAAAGATAGGAAGGATGTAATCGCCCCCAAAGAAAAAGAAGAAAAAATTTGGAACTACGCAAAATTAGCTTTGTTTATCCTTTCGGTGCCTCCTATTAATATACACAATATATAAAGACAATATTTAAAAATTTTATAAAAATACGATGGAATATGTTGGTATTGAAAAGGATGTTATCAAAAATAACTTGAGATGTGAAAACATCTTGTCAATGTGTGCATCACTATGTTCTTGAGCAATAAGATACCTCCTAAACTTCTCAAACAGTTCTTTATTCTTGGGTGTTATTTTGTCACTGTTTCTCACTTTTTGAATAAAACGTTGATGCTTGGCTCTGTAGTCAAATAACATGATTGTATGTATCCATTAAGCTACTTATTTGCACCGTAAGTTCAATGGACGCCGGGTCCGCTTTTGAAGTTTTTGAATTTCAAATGTCAACAAAAAAATTGGTAACTCCCAACTCTTATTACTCCCAACATTATCAATAGTCGAATTTATCACAGATTAAGTATATTCTCATATTAAATATTATTAAATTATTATCTTTTTATAATCCAATTCAAGGCTATAACGCATAGCTTAAAAACCCGATTATCTAACTATTAGAGATATGGTTAAAGTATACATCGAAACCTACGGATGCACGATGAATCAAGCTGATTCGGACATTATGAGAGGAATAATATCGAGAAACTTCGAGTTAACTGATACTAGCGACGATGCTGATGTCGTGGTTATCAACTCATGTGGAGTAATAGAATTTACCGAGAGGAAGATCATTAAGAGGACTTTGGATCTCAAGAAGAAGGGAAAGAAGATCGTAATGGCCGGCTGTTTGCCGAGGATTTCCACTAAGAAAGTTGAAGCTGTTACAGATGCGATGCTAAGTCCGGATAACATCCACAAGATCAATTTAGCAATCGAATCTGCTTTGTCCGGTAAAAAGCTCAGACTAATAGATAAGAACAGTCAAATCGACAAATCCAAGCTTCACAATATCAAGTACAGGCTCAGAGAGAATGCAATAGCCATAGTTTCGATTTCAGAAGGTTGCGTCGGAAGATGTTCATTCTGCGCAACGAGATTTGCGAGGGGAAGGCTTAGAAGCTTCAGTCTCGAAAGCGTAGTTGAAGAGGTTAAGCAATGCGTTAGGATGGGGTTCAAGGAGATTCAGCTTACCTCCCAGGATACCGGTGCTTACGGACTCGACAAAGGCAAACTCATGCTTCCCGACCTTCTGAACGCTATATCCGAGATCGAGGGAAACTTTAGGGTTAGGGTTGGAATGATGAACCCTCACCACGCTGTCAATATGCTCGATGACCTCATCGAAGCATATAGGAGTGAGAAGATATACAAGTTCATCCATGTTCCAGTTCAGAGCGGAGATAACGAGGTTCTTAGGCACATGAGGAGGAACCACGCAGTGGAAGATTACATTGAAGTCGTTTCAGCTTTTAGGAGGGAATTCGACGACGTTATGGTTTCAACGGACATAATCGTTGGCTATCCGACTGAAACCGATGAAGCTTTCTGGAAGAGTTACGAATTGCTCAAGGAAACCGAGCCGGATATCGTAAACATAACGAGATTTTCCAAGCGACCATTTACGCCCGCTTCGAAGCTGAAGGACATTCCAGACTGGATAAAGAAGGAGAGATCGAGGAAGCTCACGAGGCTTGCGAGGGAGATCGGGCTTAGGAGGAACAGAAGATTCATCGGAAAACGGCTGAGGGTTCTCGTCACTAAGAGGGGGAAGGGCAAGACGTTCATGGCGAGAGCGGATTCTTATAGACCGGTTATACTAAGAAGTGGAGAGATCGGAGAGTTTACAGAAGCTAAGATAGTCGATTGCGCGTTCAACTACCTTGTAGGGGTTAGGTGACGTTCAGTCAACCTTGGGCTAACTAACACTCCACTCTTAGTCTTTTCTACCCATTTAAAAGCGAGGTAACGCTTTTATAACTACTTTAGCTATTTCAAATGCCATGCTCGACATGCTGAAAGCCGAAGCCAGAAAAGCGGTTAAGCTCGTCGAGAAGCACGAATTCATCAGAATATACACCCATTACGATCCTGATGGCATCTCAGCCGGGGCTATAATGGCTTTAGCCCTGCTAAGACTCGGCAAACAATTCCAGCTGAGGTTTTTAAGGGGCTTGAACGATCCCGTTGAATACGAAAGCGACGACCTCGTCATTTTGGAAGACATGGGTAGCGGTTATCCAGATGTAGTTTCCGAGATCGAAGCCGATGTAATCATAATCGATCATCACTATCCCGTCGGTAGGATAAAGCCGAAGAGAGAATTGGTTCATGTGAATCCGCATTTAGCCGGATTGGACGGAACATACGAGCTTTCGGCGAGCGGAGCGGCTTACGTGGTAGCGAACGTCCTCGGAAGCAACAGGGATCTTATCGGAATCGCTTTGGTCGGAATGATCGGGGATAAGCAGAAGGTTGCAGGTGGGAATGCCGAAATAATCGGTGAAGGATTGCGGGAAGGATTTATTGAGGAAGTAAGGGGACTTAATCTGCATTCAGGAAAGGTCAGGGAGGTTCTGATGCTTTCGGTTGAGCCTTACTTGGACTTCTACAAGAAGGAAGATGAATTGGATGAGTTCCTTGCAAAGGCTAAGATTGATGGGGATAAGGAGATGGATGAACTCACAAAAGACGAACTTTACAGACTGGCAAACGCCATAGTGTTGAGGTTGCTCAAGCAAGGAGCTTACGAAGGAGTAATAGATGAATTCATCGGTAGGAAGTTCATACTGAAAAGGGAGCTAATACAGAACGCCGTAACGCTTACTGATGTAGTAAACGCGTGCGGTAGGATTTCGGCATGTAGCATAGGACTTGCAATTTGCATGAGGGATAAAAGGTATTTGGACAAGGCCATGGACATTTGGGAGAAATACAGGATAGATCTGCTTGAGGAACTGAGTAAGAGGAGGGAAGAGGTTAGGGAGGGATTCTGCATAAGATACATAGTGATGGAGAACGCTCCAGCCACTGGCCCGATAGCAACGATATTTTCGAGGTATCTCTACGCGGATAAGCCGTTCATAGCTGTGAACGTAAAAAACGGGAGGGCTAAAGTTTCGGCGAGAGGCAACGACAAGCTTGGTGTCGATTTGGCGGAGGTGATGAGGAAGGCGGCTGAAAAGGTTGGAGGAAGAGGCGGAGGGCATAGGGTTGCCGCCGGAGCGAACATAGATCCGGATAAAGTCGAAGAATTTTTGAAAGAAGTGGATAGGCTTTGCTGTCAGACTAAGAAGGTGGAAGCATGATGTTCGGAAGGCTTAGAATAGAGATCGACGATGCGGAAATAGTTGCGGAAGCTCTTAAGCCGGACGATATGGACTGGTGCTACTGCTACGCCGAAGAAGGAAGGCTTGTAATAGAGGTTAAAACGGATAAGATCGGGGCACTTCTCAATGCCATCGACGATTACTTTATAAACCTAAAAGCAGTTATGCCGGTTTTGAAGATTTTAAAGAACTATCGCAATCGACCTCTATAGGTATAGAAATTCCATCCTTTCTCATTTCCCCTACGTTTAAGAATATTCCGTTTGAAGCGTGAGTAACATCCGAAAGTATGTATGGTTCTCCCACCATTTTAAACGTCTTTACGATTCCTTTTCCAGTGATATCCCCAAACACAACTACACCCCTATCTATTGCAAATGGTTTCCAAGAAAAGGTGCGCATTCCAGAATGTAATGAAAGTATGGGCTCCGAGAACTTAAGAAGCATGCTTTTGTTCACCCTGCAGATGCTGACTTTCACCTTTTTATCGCTGTATATTTTTCCTCTGAGGATCTTTCCTCCTTCAAGCTCGATCTCAACGCCGTTCTTGGCTATGTAAGTCTCTATAGGTTTTCACATTCATGCTTAGACAGCATAAAATGAGCAATTGTCTCGGCATAATCGTTCCATATCTTCCGATTCTCATCTTAAATAGCATATCCCTTCGTAACTTTTGGACAGAAAACCGCCGTAAAACGGATTTATTTTAACTTTTAGCAATCCATCATCGATCGTGCAAACGTCATACCTCTCGAATCTGTAAATTGCACCACAAACTGCCGGAGTTGGTCCTATAAGTGTTTTTCTGAGGTGGTAATTTCTCAAGCGCATGCCTAAGTAAAGAGTGCCAATTTCAGCGTTTTCGGCTATTGTGCTCGCTTTTATTTCTATCGTAGGTAACATGCTCAACCTTTGGACGTTTGAAGAAGCGCATAATTTTAGTTGAAATTGAGCTATAAGAATATTTATGAACAGCGAGCTTAAGTTCGTTTTATGAAGAGAATTTTGATCTGCCCCGTTTGCAAATCGAACGAGATCGAATTGGACACCGGCGGATACACCGGAAAATACTACTGCAAGAGGTGCGGATATGTCGGTAGCTTCATAATCGAGCTTAACGAAAGTGAATATAAGGAGCTTCTGAAAGCAGGAGAACTTGAGAAGTTCGTTGAGGAGAAGGCTAAGAATGTTCCTAAGGAGGAAAAAAAGCCCGAGAAGTATCCCTATTAATGTAGATGCGATAAATTGAGGCGAGATTGAACTTCGCCATTGGCTTGAAAAAAATCCATAACTATAACTTTACAAAAATAGAAATTTGACTCCGTAGGATTAACACACTGTGTTATGCTCGAAAGAGATGAAAACAACATCCCTATGGCAAGCCCCCAATAATAAAAGGTTTACAAAATATAAATTTTTAATATAAAATTATTGGATAAATTTCAAAAGGATCTATAAATTCTAAATTTATTTTTAAATACTAGTGTTAATCCTCCTGCTATTAATGCAGATAAGATATCAAATCCAGGGATTGTTGGAATTTCTGAAACAGCATAAATTGTAATTGGTTTTGTTATATACCATGTTGCTTTATTTCCTTTCACTATATTAGCATTACTTTCAATTATTTTCCCGGGCATTTCTAGTGAATAACGAATTGCACCACCCATAGCAACTATCATGGACACATTTTTGTTATCAAAAGTACCATCTTTGTAAAAAATTTTATTATTTTCTTTCTTTATAAATATATACTTGTTATCTGGTGGAATATCTCTAGCAGTAATAATTATAGTGACATAATTACCATGCCAAATTTCATTTCAGGAGGAATTCTAGAATAAAAGGACTCACGTAGAGATGTATAACCCTCCTTAGTAACCCCTTGTTGCATTAGGCAATACTGCTCATGTTCATTGAAATCTTGTAATACTCAATTTTGCAGTCTTTACTGACTTTACTCTCAACACTAATCTGTATACATCCACAGAGTAGCAAACAAACTATAATTATCACAACAATACGAAAATGAATTATCATATACTACTCTACTTGCTCTAATAGTATATTAATTTATATTTTACTTCGAAAAATTATAAAATTAATAAAAATTTAAAAACCTTATGAAGGTCACACTATTAGTGTGATAGAGCATCTTTGACTCTTTCCACCAAGTTCATTAACCAAAAACTTCTTGGTAATGTAGCCCATTCCCAATTCTTAACGAACCCCAGTTTTTCTTTCATTGTTTTCCATTCTTTAATAGCTTTGAATACTTCCTCCTTTATAAATTTATAATGGTCATAAATCTAATACCCTTTTTACCTAATTTTTTATAGGTGTTGTAACTATATACATTGGAATATAGTTGATCCTAATTTCTCCTAATGAGTGCTTGTTCAATATGGTTCTAATTACTTTTCTTTTCCTATCTTCACTAAACTTTTTTCAATTGTCAAATGATTGTCTTATTGTTCCTACTTCAATGTGTAAAATCTCCAAAGTTCCATTTTCTTTAATTCTATATCCAAATCCACATTTACCTCTGCTGAATACCCCTTTAATAATAACCACTCAAAAACTAATTCCTCCTCGAATTCTCTTGGAATAGGCATGAATTTCATTTATATTCTCAAAAACTTAAAGTTTACGAAAGAAATACAGGAATAGTAATGCAACATTGTTTTATGGTAATACTTAAAGTTTGTGTTATCTAAAACCTTTATAAGGGAGTTTAAACAACATCCAACATTATCTTTTTCTTTTAGGAGGGGCGCTACAATATCCGATGACACTAACCAAAAGCAATGCAGTCGTGTAATGCTTGATTCCCTTATGGGGAACTAGTCTCTGGCTTAGGACGAAACTTAAGCATCTTAACAATGAGATGCATCTCAAAAATTATATATAACTGAAAGTCGACCGATCGCTATGAAAGAAGTAGTTCAAGCCGTTAAAAGCTCAAAGCCTGTTATAATTTACGATGAAGATCGTGCCGTGATTTCTGTTCCTGCCGAAATCGTTTCTGGATCTATTGTCAACTTTATCATGAAGAACTGCGACGAGATCCGAGTTGCGATGCCTTGGAGGACGATATCAAAATTAGGACTAAATAGGTTCAGATTCTACAACGGCAATCTGATTCCGATCGACTTCAAATCAAACGGGATTTCCGCGGATGAGAGGGCTAAGTTCATAAGAGATCTCGTAGCTGGCAATATAGATCCGGATAAGATCGTTTGTCCGGGAAGGATATTCGTTGAGGAAGCTAAGGAGGGCGGAGTTTTGGAACGT
The DNA here is from genome assembly GCA_015523335.1 of Archaeoglobaceae archaeon. GTDB lineage: Archaea > Halobacteriota > Archaeoglobi > Archaeoglobales > Archaeoglobaceae > WAKM01. Next base: position 20,193 of record WAKM01000029.1, read on the forward strand.
CCTTCCTTTGGCGAAGCGAGCTTGGATATTGCGAGGATGTCCGGCTTCAGCCTTGTAGGAGTTTATTCTACATTGATGACCGAAGTTGGTGAGGTGGCTGGCAAGGATTACGCTTTAAAATTTGCGAAGGAAAAGGGTTTGGTAGCCGTAAGCATAAACCAACTGATAGAATTCAGACTTAAACATGAGAAGTTAGTTGAGAGGGTGGTCGAAGCAACGTTGCCGACTAAATTCTACGGAATCTTCAAAGCCATCGGTTACAAAACTCCGATAGGTGAGATTGTAGCTTTGGTTAGGGGGAACTTAGCTGATGGGAACGTTTTGGTTAGGATCCATTCGGAATGCTTGACCGGGGATGTTTTTCACTCGCTCCGTTGCGATTGCGGTGAACAGCTTGAAAGAGCTCTGAAGAGAATAGATAAAGAGGACAAGGGCGTTCTGATTTACATGAGGGGGCACGAAGGAAGGGGAATAGGACTGATAAACAAGCTCATGGCTTACAAGCTTCAGGAGGAGGGAAAGGATACTGTTGAGGCTAACATAGAGCTTGGATTTCCGCCGGATTTGAGAAGCTACGGGATAGCTGCCCAGATTCTGATGGATTTGGGAGTTAAATCCGTAAGGCTGATGACGAACAACCCGCTTAAGATAGAGGAGCTGAGGAAATACGGTTTCGAAGTCGTCAGGGAGCCGATAGAAGTTGAACCGACGAAGGAGAATCTCTGCTATCTAAAAACTAAGAAGGAGAAGATGGGACACATGATATGCATCAACGATTGATCACCCTTACGAGCTTTCTAACGAGCTCACCGTTTATTTTCGAATTCCTTCCGTTCTCGCATACCATCGTTCTAACTCCGATTATGTCCGGTTTAAGCTCCTTGATCAGTTCTATGTGCTCCCAGCTAAGCCCGCCGGCTAAGGCACAGAACAACCCGTTTTCGTGGGCTAAGTCTATGAACTCCGATATATCCTCGAAGCTCATGAAGTCGAATGTAGATCTTCCATCCTTCAGTGCGGTGTCTATCATAACACCGTCCGCATCCGCATCGCTTGCCATTTCCGGCAGGGTTAACGGATGCATAGTTTTAGATCTTTTCCAATCGGCATAGCATGCTCCTACGACCTTTACATCAAAATCACTCACGGCTTTAACGACGTTCTTTAAGATCTCATGGGCTTTTTCGTTCCCGCCCACGAACAGCCCGACTTTGACGTAATCTACTCCCAAGTTCGCGATTCCGAAGCTCGCTAAGCTTGCAGTGCCAGCTTTGTCCAAATCACCGATCGTAGCGCTGACCTCCCTTCCATGAGATTTGGTTATTTTTACGATCTCTTTAATCACCCACGGAAAGTTAGCCCCTAAAGAACCTTCTTTTGGGTTCTTCACGTCAACGATCGATGCTCCTCCCTTTATGCACTCCATAGCCTCTTCGACGTTCGACGGGCTGACCAAAACCCGAATCATCACGATTTTTCAGGCGGATTACTATATATCTTATTCGGTCAGCAAAAACATTTTAAATAGCATCGAACTATATATTACCGCTGGCCCGGATAGCTCAGGGGTAGAGCGCAGGACTGTGGATCCTGTCGTCCCGGGTTCGAGTCCCGGTCCGGGCCCTCTTAAAAACGTTGTAGGTTCTGTTCTTCCGAGCGCTTAGAATATGGGAAAAACGTTTTTGAGCTACGTGTATGGATTTATCACTGCCGATTAAAATTTAAAATAGTATTTGGTATCCTTGGTATATGAACTTCAGAGATACGAACAGGAAAACGAATCCGAAGATGGTTTTTATAGCCCAAGCCGGAACGACTTTGACGAGCCTTGCACCTATCTGTGCGCCGATTATGGTTCCGATTCCCA
>WAKM01000030.1 GCA_015523335.1 Archaeoglobaceae archaeon
TATATACTCACATGAGCTATTGTAAGCGCGGATATTGTTAAACGGGGTGTTTAGATGAAACGGATTAGATCGTTGGTAGCTGTATTGTTGGTTTTGGTGATTGTTGGAAGTGTAATAGAGACAGTGATAGAGATAATGACAGTATCTGACGGGCTCTCATTGTTAGACCTAAGGTTCTCTTAATAGACGAGCCATTCTCCGCTCTGGACGCTAAAACTAGAGGAAAGCTCCGTTCGCTTGTGAAGGAAATTATAGCTGAATACGGTACGACGGTAATCCACGTCACCCACGACTTCGAGGACATCTTCGCCTTAGCAAGGCATGTCGCAGTGATGCGAGAGGGAAGAATCGTCCAGTTCGGCACTCCCGAGAAGTTCTTTTCAAGGCCAAATGATGAGTTCGTTGCCAGCTTTGTTGGGACGAACCTTCTTCACGGAAAGGTAGTCGGAAGGAAGGGCGGACTCACCGTGGTTAAGGTCGGTAACGCAGTTCTCTACGCAGCAGATGAGGCCGAAGGAGATGTTATGCTCTCCCTTAGGCCAGAGGAGGTGATACTCGTGAGGGAGCTTGGTGAGAGTTCTGCCCAGAATGTGGTTCCCGTAAAGGTTGAATCCATGGAAAGGCGGGGCCATTTTGTCTGGCTGACCCTTTCGTCGGACGGTTTCTCCCTCTGCGCCGTCGTAACCCCGAACGCGATGGAGTTTCTTGGGATAAGGCCTGGGAAGAAATTCTACGCCCTTTTCAAAGCGAGCGCCCTGAGAGTGATAAAATGAACCCGATAAGGCTCCTTGAGTTGTACTTAGATGAGGACTGCCCCTACTTCGACGAGACGACCGAGCTCCTCGGGATTAAGGGAGCGGGAGTAATGAGGATAAATCTCTAGAGAGTATGGAGTCTCAGCCTGCACCGAGGAGCTTTCGGATTTCCTGTCTTCTCTTGATTCAATTCATTCGTCCAAAACTGCACGCAGGGTGGGGTCGACCAATCCCCGCATGACGGGGTATCGACCTATGGTAAAACATGGAGTAAGAAGCAGAGGAGAGCCTATCACCGCATATTGTCTGGTTTGAGGGTTCATAAAGGGGAGCTGTTACGGTTTTTGACCTTAACAACGGCTGAGAACATGCAAAGGGATTTAAGGAGTGCATGGAGGGTTTTAAAGGAGAGGATTAGACGGCTGACGCCTTTGAGGCTCATCAAAATGGGTTATATTGAATTAAATGATGTAAGGAAGTATTATTCCAACAAACCGCTGAATGAACCGCTAAAGTTCGAGTATCTCAAGGTTGAGACTGATGAGGGGGTTGCTGGTGTTCTTCACATCCTCTTCTTTGGAGATTACATCCCTCAGAAGTGGCTAAGTGATGCGTGGAAGGAAATAACGGGGACTGCGTATATTGTTGATATAAGAGCATGTAAAGACCCTGTTAAATCGCCTAAGCGGTTAGCTCGTTATTGCGTTGCTCAGTATGTGAGTGGACAAACGGTTTTTGTTCGATTTAGCTGGTCATGGGGTTGGGTTGGTAAGGGATTTGTCAAAGTATGGAGAACTTTGTTAAAGGAAGTTGGTTATGACATCAAACGGGCTATTGCTCTGTGGGAGAAGCTCCTAAGTGGTGAATCCTTTACCATAGGCTTCAAGTTGTTCAAACCACCGCCAGAAATCGGGATTGTTGAACTGATGGAGGGTGATGTTGATGTTGGTGGATAAGGAACGGGTTAGGGCATACTATCGTCAATTAAAGGAGGATTTTCCGGATTTGTGTCATGAAGATGTTGTAGTAGCGGAGGAATGGGTTAGGAGGGCTAAGAACTTGCGTTTAGTCGGGGCTTGGTTTCACTACATGATTTTAATAAGGAAGTCAAAGGATTATGTTAAGAAGAATTGTCCCTGCTATCTTGAGCGGTTAGAGTGGCTTTTAAGGAGGGTTGAAGATGGTCAAGGCTGAATTAAAGGATGAGATTAAGAGGATGCTTAAAGAGGGTTGCACCTACAGGCAGATAAGGGAAGTTACGGGAGTTGGTCATTGGACTATTCACAAGGTTAAACAGGAGTTGGAGAGAGAGGAAGCGGAGAAACGGTTTAAGGAAGTTCTTTTTGAATCTTTGTCTAAAATGGAGTGTGATTTTAAACGGTATGTCCGTAAGATTCGGAGAGAGTCTGCTAAGCTTTCGTATGATGGTTTTAAGGCTTTGTGGGATTGTTGGGGTCGTATGGAGTTTGAATATATCGAGTCTGAACGTTTCTATGATCGGTATGAGCGATTTGTTGATACTTGGCTAAGGTTTTATTTTGACCTGTTGCAAAGGTTGTTCTTTGGACTGAGTGGACTGTTGAGGTTTGGCTTATATGGGTTAGGGGGTATCCCCTCCCCCGTCTCTATTATAATATATGGTCTGCAGTATGGTTATGTATAGTCCAGACCTCACAGTCCAAACAGTCCATGCAGTCCAGTATATACGGGTCGGTTTATTGTATGCATAATATTGTGGTAACAAAGTTATGAGAAACCTTTTTTTATCTTAAGCTCCTTTTTCCTCTGGAGGCCGGAGACGCCATGATAGGGTTAAGTTTAAGAACTTCAAGGGTTAAGAATTGTCTGAGGACGGGGTTAAGGGCAGGGGTGACTTAGCCCCGTTCTCAGGCGTCTCTGGCCTCCGCCCCTGCCCTGAACAACACAATTCTGAACGGATTGTTATAGAGGTTGATGGTTGTAAGATTGAGTTTATCAAAGAGGATTTAGGCTCGGGGGATGAGACCGCATCTTATAATTCTCAAGCGGTTTTAGAGCGCCCCGAAGGGGCGCCCCGCTCTTCTGATAGTTCCTTACTTGAAGATTGGGATTTATCATCCATCCTGCGTGATGATACTTCACTCGATTCAATCTGAATGTCGAGTCACTCCCGAGCGGAAGTGAGTTTGAACCCGGTTCAACGATCCTGCGCGCCGAAGGCGACCTGAGAACGCTCTTCAGGGTCTGGCGTGTCTCTCAGACGTTCCTTTCGATAACCTGCGCGATAGCGACGGAGACGAAGAAACTCGTGGAGCTCGCGAGGAAGGCCAACCCAAACGTCATTGTCGCGACGACGCGCAAGACCCTCCCCGGGATGAGGTACTTTGAGATTAAAGCCGTTAGGGCCGGAGGGGGCGAGGTTCACAGGAATTCCATCGGCGACTCGATACTCATAACGCAGAACCACCTCCGTGTCATTCGCAAGTTCGAAAAGCTGAAGGCGCTCAAGAAGGTCGAACTGGAGCCGAGGACTGCTGAGGAGGCTATGAAGTATGCCAAGACTGTTGACATTCTCCTCCTTGACCATTTCTCACTTGAAGAGCTCAGGGACCTCGTCCCAAAGCTGAGGAAGCTGAACCCTTTGCTTGAGATAGCCGTCGCCGGCAACATTAACGCCCAGAACATAGCGGAGTACGCAGAGATTGCAGACGTAATCGTCACGAGCGCGCCTTACTACGCCAAGCCCTCGACCTGACGACAAGAATTGAGAAGACATGAAGACTTATAATTCTGGCAAGGTTTAAGATATTAGTCAGAATCTGAAGAACACGATAGGACTCTCGGGAATGAGGGGGTGGCGGTACGATAGTAGATGAGCTTAAGAAGAGGGCGTTAGAGATAATGGACGAGGAGTTTGAGATTCTCGACTTCTCTTTTGCCTTTCCATATATTACGTTTTAATTGAGGGGAAGAGGGAAAATCGCTTGGAGTTGCGATGACTCTTTTAGAGGAGATTCAAGTGTGCGATTCTAAATTTGAGGATGTCGGTGTTGAGGACTTTTGTTGAAAAGGCAGACAGCTTAAACATAGTTGAGAGAACGCTTGGAATTGCCGCAATAAATGCTGTTTCACAGTACTACTTTGGTAGTTTTATGGTATGATACCCAGCGAGTATAAATATGATTGAGTGTAAGAAATAAAATATGGTATGTCCGTGGTGTGGTAGTAGTAGGATAATAAAGAAGGGGAAGCCGTATGGGAAGCAGAGATAAGGAATGTAAGAAGTTTTTCAGTGAAAATCCTGTGAAAAGGAAGTGTTATCCCAAAGAATACAAGATTAAGGTAGTAAGAACGGCGATAAGGATAAGCGAGGCTAGGAGGATTTTCGGTCATTCTCCTTCTACAATCTATCAATGGATGAAAGAACTACACAAAGAAATTAAAAAAGGAGAAAGTATTAGAGGAGGAAACACACGTAGAAGTAGATGAAATCTGGTATAAGAGAAGGTTTGTTGTGTATTTTGCTATTGGAAGAAAAACTAAGCTAATTTTAAACTATCACATTGGTGATAGGGACTATAGAGACGTTATAACGTTTAAGGAATACCTGAGGAAATACGTAATTCTGACAAAATTACCTTCGTATCCGATGCTTACGTCAATTACCGTTCTCTCCTCCCCGATTACACTAAAAACTGTTTAATCGTCAATAAATCCGAACTTAGAAAAGAAAAGGATAAAGAACGTAGAAAACTCCTAGGCGAAGTTAATCACATAGAACGTTTCTTCGCTTAGATGTTGGTTCGCCCAATTTACCCGTAAATCCCTTAAAATTATTAAATCCTTAAATACCCTCAAAATCAAATTAGATATCTTCACTTACTTTTGGAACTTAGGTATCATATCGTAAAACTACTACTTTATTTAAAATAAATTAAAAAATATATAATTTAAACTAAAGGTAGCACGTATCTCTCTTTCCAATACCTCAATGCTTCCTTAATGTATTCCTCCTTCAACTTCCCGTGGAAGCACTCCGTTTCGAATATCCTCCTTGGTAGTCTAAGTGAATCCGGATCGAATCCCATCTTTATCTTAAGCCTCAACTTCTCCCTGTAAATCTTTTCGCCCTTCATCTTAAGCTCTTCAGGACTCGTTTCGTAGCCCAAAGCTTCGAACGCTTCCGCAACAATCTCGGGCTTGTAAACACCTCTTGCGAAGAAGCACACTACAAGACTCGAAAGTACCTGTCTCCACTCTTCTTCCTTCACGAGCCTATCCACTATCTCCTGAGGCTTCGGAATCTCCTTGAGCTTCTGATCGAGGGAATAGCCCGCGTTATCGAGGTGGCTGTGCCTCAAGCCTATGAGATAGCCGATGTGCGTTGCGTAGCCAACGTGATAGCCGGGCATCTCGTTCTTTCCGAACGCCAACGCGAACTCCTTTCCACCGTAAACTTCCGAAGCCTTCTCAACACCTTGAGCGAGAACCCTGTAGAACTCGTTCGGCTGTTTTACTATGTAATCTATAGCCTTCAGATAAGCATCGACGTCTCCGAAGCTCAGCTTTACTAATGTTTCTTTTTCGGTTATCAATCCCCTTTCAAGAGCTTCGGTGGCCCAAGCCAAGCAAACGCCGGTGCTCATGGCATCCAAGCCGTAGACTTCAACCTTGTGAATAAGCTTAAGCAATCCTTCCCTGCTTCCTATTCCGAGCATCGAACCAAGAGCGTAAATCGGCTCGTAGTCGTATGATATCATTATCGTCTTGTAGAAGTAGGGCTCGGTTTCGTAAGGAATTCTCAATGCGGCAATGTGAATGCATGCGATCGGACAGTGACTGCATGCAACTCTTCTTCCCAAGTTGTGCTCAGCCAAGGCTTCACCGCTTATCTCCTCAGCCTTCTCGAACCTCGTGTCCTTGAGGTTCTTCGTCGGCAGAGCTTTAAGCTGATTTAATGGGTTCACGTTCACAGCCGTTCCGAGCAGATGATACTTCTTCATCGCATCGGATTCCAACGCGAGCTTCAGGATCTTCTCGTAAACTTCCTTATACTTGTGTCTGTCCGGAATCCTCCTGCTTCCCCTCCCTATCACAACCAAACCCTTAAGGTTCTTGCTTCCGAAAACAGCTCCCAAGCCGAGCCTTCCGAAGTGTCTATACGTTTCGGTCGTAACGCATGCGTATCTTACCAGTTTGTTTCCCGCTCCTCCTATCCTCATAACCGTTCTTATTCCCCTACCGCTCTCCCTTTCTGCTATTATCCTCCCGACTATTAGCGAGTCCGCGATGTTCCAGATGACCCTGGCATCTCTGAAGTATACCTTGTCGTTGTGAACGACGATGTAGATCGGTTTCTTGCTCTTCCCTTTGATAACTATGGCACCGTAGCCGGCGTTAGCTATGGCTGTGGCGGTTCTTCCTCCCGCATGGCTCTCTCCCAAGTTTCCCGTTAAAGGACTCTTAAACATCGCAACCGTCTTCGAAGCCAACGGATATGCTGGAGTGAATGGACCTATCGCAAATACTATTACGTTCTTCTCGCTCAGCGGATCCACTCTTAAATCCATTTCTTCCTTCAGCAACTGAACTGCAACTCCAGTTCCTCCGATCCACTCTTCAAACAGATCCTTCCTATCTTCGACCTCGTATCTGTATTTTGAAAGATCGATCTTGAGAACCTTCATGCCTCCACCTCCTCAAAACCCAAAACTCCGTGCGGGCAGTAATTCGCACAGTAACCGCAGTGAATGCATAAAGCCGGTTTCCCGTTTCTCCTTTCGAATATAGCACCTATCGTGCAGGCTTCCATGCAGTTCTTGCATCCTATGCACAGATCTTCTCTGTAAACGACTCCTCCGCCCTTCCTCGGCGTTAAGGCGTTCGTCGGACATACCTGAGCGCACGGAGGTTCTTTGCAAGCTCTGCAAAATATGACAGTTGCACCCCTCTCAAAACCGCTTAGACTTACCGGAAGTATGCCGGAGTAGTCGTTCCCTATTTCGCCGTGTCTTCTCGAACAGGCGAACATGCATAGTCCACAGCCGACGCACTTTTCGATGTCCTTTATGACGAGCCGTTTTGGCATATCTATAATTATGATCATGAAATGATTTAACCTTATCGCCTAATTCATAAATTATTATTTATGCCTCGTGCAGACGTTAGGATATGATCAGAGTCGCGGTTGCCGGAGCCGCTGGAAGAATGGGTCGGCTTATCGTTCAAAACGTCGTGCAGGATGAAGAGCTTGAAATAGCTCAGGCTTTTGATGTGAGAGAGATTGGCAAGGATGCTGGTGAGATAGCCGGCGTCGGAAGGATCGGTGTTCCGATTACGGATGCTAAGGAGATGGAGAAAGTGCTTAACGCCGATGTCCTCGTGGACTTCACGACAGCCGAGGCGGCGGTGGAGAACATCGGAGTTGCTTCGCGAAAGGGGGTGAAGTTGGTCGTCGGAACGACGGGTTTCACCGAAGAACATTGGAAGAAGATAGAAGAGTATTGCAGGAACGTTCCGGCTGTTATTTCTCCGAACTTCAGCGTCGGCGTAAACATATTCTGGAAGCTTGTGGAATTTGCCGTTCAATTCCTTAAGGACTACGACATCGAGATCCTCGAGATGCACCACAGATTCAAGAAGGATGCTCCAAGCGGAACCGCTTTGAAGGCGGCTGAGATAATAAAGAAGCACTTGGGCGATAGGAAACTCGTATTCGGCAGAGAAGGAGTATGTCCGAGAGGTGACGAAATAGGCGTATTCGCCATTCGTGGCGGAGATATTGTCGGAGAGCACACCGTATTCTTCATCGGAATGGGTGAGAGGATAGAAATCACGCACAGAGCCTTGAGCAGGCAGGCTTTTGCAAGTGGGGCTATCAAGGCTGTAAAGTGGATAGCTAAGGTGGATAAGCCGGGTATATACGGAATGAATGATGTCTTGGGCTTGTGATCGAGCATAGCCTCGCCACCAATTTTATTTATTTTTTTATTTTTCTATAATATTGATCCGACGAAACGACCCCTATTGGCACCAGACCCTACCGATCATTCGTTCAAGTTACCTCAATTTGGGGTTGGCTTGAGATAAAAATTTATATACTCCTTGTGCGAAAAGGTAGGTTGGAGGTGGAGTATATGTCTGAGTTGCCACTCGCCCCTATCGACAGATTGATTAGAAAGGCTGGAGCCGAGAGAGTCAGTGCCGAAGCCGTAGAAAAGATGGCGGAGATTCTTGAGGAGAAGGCGTTGGAAATCGCGAAGAAGGCTGTTGAGATCGCAAAGCACGCCGGAAGAAAGACCGTAAAGGTTGAAGACATCAAGCTCGCCGCAAAATACGAGTAACTTTCCAA
>WAKM01000031.1 GCA_015523335.1 Archaeoglobaceae archaeon
ACTTAGAGATGAACTTGGAGTAGAAAATTTGAAGGATAAAAAGATGCAATCGTTTAAAAAGGTTGATGTGGGTTTTGCGAAAATCGTAGAAAAGGATGGAGAAGGAACACTAACGTTCTTTGGTTTCGGAGAAATTTACACGATAGACGGATTCCTTCAATCTTTGAAAACGGAAGACGTTTGGAAAGCTTTTAAAGAATACTACAAGCAAACACGAAAACAACCAGAAAGCAAAGACTTTTGGATAACTGCACGGGATTCGATACTCAGTTTAATTGAAAACTACAAAAAAGTTATCAGATGCGGGCGTAGACAAACTAAAAAGAATTGGTTCGATCTAAAGTTTGTAATATTGGTGGTGGTTCTTCCAAGAAGGGCAAATTTGGTTTGGAAAGACGAATTGATGAAGCTTAAAGAGGGTTCCGAAATCCTGAATTGCATTAAATGGGATGAAGTCGAAGATGCACTCAAAAACAAGAGCGAATACGACTACCGCGAAGCATACATTAAATGCTGGAAGGAGTTAAAGAATGAGATTAGTAAGAGCAATCTCGAATGCAGATTATTGGTGATTACCGAAGAAAAAGATAAAGATAGTGATATTTTCATCGTCGACATCGATTAATATAATGAAAAAAGAGTTAGCAATAATCTTGGAAAAATTGGAGGGATTTAGAAATCCCAAAATAGAGCTTGAGCAATATGTAACACCACCATCTCTTGCATCGGAAATAGTTGTAACCGCAAAACTCATGGGTGATCTAAATTTTGTGGTAGATTTGGGATGCGGAACCGGCATATTAACCATAGCTTCGGCTCTGCTCGACGCTAAAGCGGTAGGCTTCGACGTAGACATGGAAGCCCTGAAGATTGCGAGGAAGAACGCTGAGAAAGTCGGAATTCAGGCGGATTTCGTTTTGAGCAGAGTTGAGGATGTAACGATAAAGCGCAGGTGCACGGTGATAATGAATCCGCCCTTCGGCATTCAAAGGAGGCACGCGGACAGACCCTTTTTGTTTAAAGCCATGGAGATAGCAAACGTGATTTACACGATCCATTCCGCGGGAAGCGAGAGGTTCATAAAGAGGGCTTGTGCAGAAAGAGGGTTTGAGATAACCCATCTGTGGCGGTATAAGATACCCCTCAAGAGAACTTACTCGTTCCACGAAAAAGAATTTAAATGGATAGCTGTTGAAGTCTATAGACTGAGGAGGTTGTGAATGTTCGTTTTGCCCGGAGATAGAATCGGTTGCGTTGAGGAATTTGAGGCTGGGGAAGGGGTTTATGAGGAGAACGGTGAGCTTTACGCGAATGTAGCCGGAAGGTTGATCGTTGAAGGTAGAACCGTTAGAATCGAGCCGATAAACAAGATCCCCAAGCTCGATAAGGGGGATGTAGTCGTCGGGAAGGTTATTGATGTTAAGAACACGGTAGCCATGGTGAAGCTCACGAGGAAAATTGGTCATGACAGAGAACTTGCAAGGAGCCTGATTGGAATACTGCACGTTTCGAACGTTCAGAACGAATTTTTGAAGAGTATAAACTCCGTTATAAAGTTCGGAGACATAGTTAAAGCCGAAGTGCTGGATGAAAGCCTTAAGCTTTCGACCAAATCGAAGGGTATGGGTGTTATCAAATCAAAGTGCGGTAAATGCGGAAGTGAGCTCGTTTTGGATGGAGATAAGCTTAAATGTCCGAAGTGCGGGAATGTTGAAAGTCGGAAGATCTCTTCAGATTACGGAAAGGGGGTGCTGTGATGGAGGTAAAGGTTCTTGAGATGGGTGAAAATTACGTGAAGTTGCTCGTAAAGGGTGAGGATCACACGTATCTGAATCTGCTTCAGTATTATCTTCTCCAAGACAAGAGCGTTGTAATTGCAAAGTATCACATTCCCCATCCCCTAACCGGAGAACCCGAGCTTTTCGTTAGAACGGATGGAAGCAAAAGCCCGCTTGAGGCTATTAAGGATGCAAACAAAAAGATAATTGAAGCATGCGAAGAACTGCTATCGCAGATCTGAGCTGGGAGGATCTGCTGGATATAATGGAAAGAGAGGCTAAGAAGAGAAATGCACCGGTTTACTCGCTCAAGTGTAACCTTAATCCGTTCCAGATTTTGGTTTCGGCAATTTTGAGCACGAGAACGAGGGACGAACAGACCGCTAAGGCATGCGAGAAGCTCTTCAAAGTCGTTAGCACTCCCGAAGATCTGCTTAAGCTGAGCGAGGATGAGATCGATCGTCTGATTAAGGAAGTGGGCTTTCATCGGGTTAAAGCTAAGAATCTCAAAAAATTGGCTGAAATTCTCGTCGAGCGTTATGGTTCGAATGTTCCATCAGAATTCGACGAGCTTATCAAGCTACCTGGAGTAGGGAGAAAGGTTGCAAATATCGTCCTCGCAAATGCTTTCGGTAAGCCGGCAATAGCTGTCGACACTCACGTTCACAGAATTGCAAACAGAATGTGCTTAGTTAAGACGGAGAAGCCGGAGGAAACAGAAAGGGAGCTAATGAAAGCCGTTCCAAAGGAGCTTTGGCATAAGGTGAATAAACCCTTCGTGGGGTTTGGACAGACCGTTTGCAAGCCGATAAAACCGCTCTGCAATGATTGTCCGTTTAAGGATTTCTGTCCGAAACGGGATGTTTAAAATTTAAGGCGAAATAGTTCCTCCTCTTAGCCCTCGCCTCATCACAACCGATCGAAAGTTGTATAACAAAGATTCAGGAGAAAAAAGATCAAGCATTTCTGTTGCAGACTATCAAGAACTGTGGAAATTTCCACAAGTTTAGACGTGGTAGTAGAACAGCTTCAAGAATGCCTTTCTAACCTTATCTTTGGCGTTTGGTTTTCCGCTGATCTCATCCCTCAGAGCTTCTGCAAGCTCCCTAAACAGCCTTGACAGAAGTTTTGAACATTCTTTGGCTACATTTTCGGCTATTTCAGCAGCTTCTTCGATTTTCCCCTCAATGTAAAGTCTGAGAACTCCCGCGAATGCTTGCATAGAATTGACTGGAGGGTCTTTAAGTATAATCTCCTTTGCAAGTTTCAGGAAATCAGTTCGAGGTATTCATGATCCATTTCTTCTGCAAACTCTGGCAGTAGTCCCAGTGCTTTAACCAAGAAATCCTTTTTCTGTGGATAAGCTATCTCAACCTCAAACTCCTCAATGAGGGAGAGCATCGGCAGAGTTATCCTTTTATGGCGAGGTATCAGACTTTTTAGCCTCTTCTGATCATCTTTGTCAAAACTACCCTTCACAGCCCTCGAAATGATGTATTCAGATTTAATCTCGGAGTACAAAAAGGTATCCATTTCAACTATCTATTTGTCGGCATCTCTCATCAGCTTATCGAATTCGTATTTATCGTTCTTCAAAGCGATTGTTCGCTTAATCCAACTTTCATGCACAAGGACTTCACGACGAAGATTGAGTTCCTCGTCAATTTTCCTTGCGTTTTCGAAGTATTTCAGAGCTTCACCAAGTTTATCTAAGTCCCTCAAAATCACTGCATAACGGTAATGTATATATCCTTCAAGAGCTTTAAACATTCTATCGATTGACAGAGTCAATGTTGCATCCGCAAATCTCTTCAAGTTGTCGTCCACTTCTCCTTTCTCCAGTTTATCTCTAAGCATTTTCACAAGATTCAAAACTCTTCTAAGATTTTCCGCACTCTCCTTTAACTCACCCCATAAATTGTAAAAATTTGCCAGATTTATCCTAAAATGTAATTCAACAAAGTTTTTAAGATCTCCCTTAAGCTTATCAACCCTATTCAGGATTTCTTCAAACTCCCTCTTTCCATCTTCATAAACCATAGCAGACGCAATCCTTGACAGAGTCGTCAGCTTTATGGCTTTAACGACTTCATCACCTTTAAGCTCTTCAATTAAACTTTTGATATACTCAAAACCAAATCCCTCACTCGCAACACGCAAGTTCGCAACCCTAAATAAAAAGTCAGCGTATTCGATCGTGCTTACACCCTTTTCAATACCATTTAAAACGAACTCCAAAGTTTGTGCAAGATAAAACTCTCCTATCATCTTAAATCCAGAAATAGTCTCGACACACCATAGAGCCATCGTTTTGCTGAGCCATTCCAGATTTTCTTCATTCTTACCTTTCAAAAACTCGCAGTGCTCTAAGGAGTAAAGTGCCATCCTACCAGTAGACCTACGATTCATTCTAAGCTCATTAGTCATAACTTCGAGCATCGTCTTTTTGACGAATATTACCTCCTCCAGAATATCCTCCTTCTTGCTGTGAAAATCTACGAGTCCTTCCAAGAATATCCTGAACTTCCTCCACTCCTCTCTTAGGGTGTAAACTTTTCTGTGTCCATCTATCCATTCCTCTCTTTTAACTTCAACTATGTGCTCGTAATCGCTCAAGTCTGGGAAGCAATTGCATCCCCTCCTTTTAAACTCTTTAGCCTTTTTGCAGAACTCCTCAAGCTCATCCTCAGCAACATCCTGAACGAACAAAACCAGAAAGCAAGCATTCTCCCTCTTCAGCTTCGTGTATATGGTGTAAATACCGCCCAGCAGAACGTTCTTGTTGGACTTTATCCTCTCTCTCCTCTTTTTCTCGTCCTTCTCTTTGAGAATCTTCTCCATCGAAAAATACCTGTGTGCCACCACGAATTCCCTAAGCTCATCAAAAGAAACTTTGGCATCCAACAGCATAATAGCAACGCTTATCGATCCCGCAGATGCCTTATAGATCAGTTCTCCTTCTTCGCCTTCAGCCTCATACCCGTTAACCTTCAGTATTTCTACGAATTTGTTGAACTCAGGTGAATCGATCAGGAATATCTGTTCCCTAAACATCACATACTTCTTGATAGCCTTGGGTATCACACTTTCAAACAGTTCATCGATCGGTTTCGATTCGTCGCTCAAAATTTCAAGCGTTTTCATGGATGAATTGAAGTCCAGTCTTTTCACAACTATAATTTTTTCACCGGCTTTCAGTCAGCCACTCTATGTAGTTTCCTATCCTATTCACATCCAAATCCGCAACGTCGTCAAGAAGAAACACGACATCCCCCTTAAGCTTCGGTTCCCGCTCAATTAATTTTCTTATTCCTTTCAGAATCGAAACACCAGCGGAAACTCCCACGATGTAATAGTAGTGCCGACATCTTTCAACTCGTTTCCGTGCTCCTTTATGAATTCTGCAATATGTCTGGCGATTTCATGTGGTTCTACACCGATCAATTCACCTAAATGCTCCGCAAGTTCTTTTATCTCCCCACCTGCTAATTTCCACGTAACATATATCTTGTGTATCTCTTCTCCCCTTTCAATTACCCCTTTAATCTTGGATTTTAATCCGTCAAAACAACTCTTAAGTTTTTCAGGAATTTCAAAAAACGACCCGTTCACGACCTTAACGAGTGCATGTGCGAGCAGTTTTTCAGCACCTTTCTCTTCATTTAAAGCGTTA
Source organism: Archaeoglobaceae archaeon (assembly GCA_015523335.1). Taxonomy (GTDB): domain Archaea; phylum Halobacteriota; class Archaeoglobi; order Archaeoglobales; family Archaeoglobaceae; genus WAKM01. Next base: position 5,452 of record WAKM01000031.1, read on the forward strand.
AAAAGAGGCAACACCTTTATCACGTGCTCATTTCCTTTCTCATCTCGGAATTCTATCTTCTTATACTCAGACCCTAAGCAAACAACATGATGTTGTTGTAAATTGATACCGAGATATCTTGCCGTCGTGCTCTTACCAACGCCGGGAAGACCGAGCAAGCAGATAAGTCCTTCCTTTCGAAGCAGATCTAACATATCTTCTTCGTAACCTCTACGGATATATCTCTGCATCTGACTCATTTTATGATTACATTATTAATTGAAGTTTAAAACGTTTATTTTCAAAAAATCGACTTGGTATAACTTCTACAACTCAATTAAACATCTATTACTGAAAGGTTTCATGCTCGTACCTAAGCTTTCAAGCCAAAAGAGGAGTAAATTCTCGTTTATGAGAACAGCCGATTTCGAAACGGGATGAAACTTTGATAGAATATTTGCGGTCTTCCTAACAGAGAATTAGTTTAAATGTAGACCATTTTATATTTTACGGGAAGAAAAAATCATTCGACGAACTTTTCTTTCAAGCTTTCGACCTTCCTCAAAACTTTGTCTTCATCCATCGTAAGAACTATGTGATCCTCGACTATCAGCTCTCCATCGACGATGACATGGCTGACCTCACAGCCATAGCTCGCGTAAACGATGCTGTGGAGCGGATCGTAAACCGGGCAATAGTTGAACCTGTCCCTTTCGAGCAGAGTTATGTCTGCAAGCTTTCCCTTCCTCAACTCACCTCCCTCAATCTTGTATGCTCTGTATCCGTTTTTGGTGGCCATCTCCAAAACGTCTTTGGCGTGCAGAGCATCCGCTTTACCAGTAACCACCTTCTGCAGGAGAGAGGTTAGCTTTATCTCTTCGAACAGATTGTACGTGTTGTTCGATGCGGCTCCATCTGTCCCTAAGCAGACGTTTATCCCAATTTCGAGCATATCTCTAACCCTCGCAATGCCAGAAGCGAGCTTAAGATTGCTTACCGGACAGTGAGCGACGCTAACGTTTTTCTCCTTTAAAATCCTAAGTTCCTCATCGTCGAGCCAGATTCCGTGGGCTATGACCGTGTTGTCGTCTAAAAACCCGATTTCATCCAAAAGTCTAACTGGAGTTTTTCCATACCTTCGCTTTATCTCCTCAACCTCCTGCTTAGTTTCAGAAACATGTATGTGAACCAAAGTGCCGATCTTGTTAGCTTCCTCCTTAACCTTCTTCAAAAATTCGGGAGTGCATGTGTATGGGGCATGTGGCCCATATATTGCTTTGATTCTTCCATTGAAGGCGTTGTCCCAATTTTTGATGAACTCCGTTCCGATCTTAAGTTCTCTCTCAGCTTTTTCCTTATCCCCCCTATCAGCCATACCGTAGCAGAGAACAGCCCTGATACCCGTTTCTCCCACAGCCTTAGCGACTTCATCCATGTGGATGTATAGATCCGAAAAGGCGGTCGTTCCCGTCTTTACCATTTCGAGTATACCGAGCATGGATCCCCAATAAACGTCTTTAGGCGTTAGCTTTCTCTCAACTCGCCATATCTTCTTTTCGAGCCAGTCCATTAACGGCATGTCTTCCGCGTAGCCTCTGAAGAGCGTCATGGCAAGATGGGTATGAGCGTTAAACAATCCCGGCAGAACGAACTTTCCGCTTGCGTCTATCTCCAAATCACCGGCTATTTCATCCCTACCAACGTATGCTATCCTGTTGCCTTCTATCCCAACGTTAGCTTCGATGAATTCGCCTTCGACGAAGCATACGCCGTTCTTTATCGCCAAGTCGAACATCCTATTTGCATTTCGGAGGTGATTTAAAAATCGTTACGATCATTGTTCACAATTGTGTAGCGACGCAACACCGTTACAACGTGATGACACCTTGTTGCAACTGAGTTAACCCTTCTTTTCCATAACCTTTGCAAGAGCTATACTGAGCTCATACATAACGACAACTAGGGCAAGAATTACCAGCTGACTTATTCCGGAAATATCCAGAGTTACGTTCGTAGCTAATATGAAAACTACCAGATAAACGATCAATCTCTTATCTTTTAGCCATTTCGAAGTGATTAAACGAATTCTTACGGCTATCACAGCCAAAACCGGAATTTGGAATGCCAAGCCGAATGCGACTAAAATTTTAAAGGCTGAATAGAGCGTTCGCTTCACCGACAGGTAAGGCTTTGCCCCCATGTTGAACATCATGGCAACCCGGAATATCCTCGGAATTACGACAAAATACGCTAAACCGACACCTACAAGAAAGAGAACGTATGAGAAAGGTAAAAACGTTTTGACAAATCTTCTTTCGTGTTCGTATAGCCCGGGCTTCACGAACTGGTAGAGTTCGTAGACTACGTATGGATAGAGAACCACCAGCGTAAGGATAAACGAGAAAGTGAGTTGAGCCATGAACCATTCCGTCGGTGCGTATACATATATCTTCATTCCCTCGGGTAATATCGTATTCCAAAAGTCTCTTATCAGATTTCCGGCAAATCTGAACGTTATACCGATTCCGGCGATCATTACGATACTTATACGAACAACCCTTTTCCGAAGTTCGGCTAAATGCTCCTCGAGCGGAAGCTCCCTATCTTCGGGCGGTTCCACAATCGCAATTGATTTCGGGCATAATAATATTCCGACCGCAAGACTTATATGTCACATTGTCACTAAGACACAAACTGTCAAGGTGATAGGGGATGTGGATAGGGAAGAAGATCAGGATTGAGAGGATAATAAACAGGGAAAGCGGAAACACTGTTATAGTTCCAATGGATCACGGAGTTTCCATGGGGCCGATTCAGGGGCTTGAGGACATGCCGAAGATAATCAACGCCGTAGCCGAAGGCGGAGCGAATGCGGTGGTTTTGCATAAAGGCATAGTTCCGTTTGGGCATAGGGGATACGGTAAGGACATAGGCTTGATAGTTCATCTCAGCGGATCCACTTCTCTTGCACCGGATCCGAACGAGAAGGTGCTGGTTTGCACGGTTGAGGAGGCTATAAAGCTTGGTGCCGATGCGGTAAGCATCCACATAAACATCGGATCGAAGACGGAAGCCGAACAGCTGAAGGCTCTGGGATGCATAAGCAGGATATGCATGGAATGGGGAATGCCACTGCTTGCGATGATGTATCCGAGAGGTGAGGGCATAAATCAATACGATGAAAAGGCAGTTGCCTTAGCCGCAAGAGTAGGAGCGGAATTGGGAGCCGACATTGTGAAGACGAACTTCACTGGTAGTGTAGAATCGTTCAAGAGGGTTACGAAAGGCTGTCCGGTGCCGGTTGTTGTAGCTGGTGGGCCGAAGATGAAGAGCGAAGCGGATCTGCTTAAGATGGTCGAGATGGCTATGGAAGGTGGTGCGAGAGGGGTTGCGATCGGCAGAAACGTCTTTCAGGCTGAAGATCCGACCAAAATGACGAAGGCTATAGCAATGATAGTCCACGAGAATGCAACGGCTGAAGAGGCTTTGGAGTTCCTGAAGAGTTAGGATGAGCCGAAATGGTGGAAAGTGTGAAATAAATTTCCCCTTTTTGCTTTTACATGAGGATCGCAATTCCGTGCGAGGATGCAAGGGGATTGGATTCAAACGTTTCTATGCACTTCGGAAGAGCGAGGTATTTCGTGATCGCTGACGTTGTCAACGGCAAGGTTGTTGACGTTAAAGTCGTTGAACTGCCTTTTGCTGATCACGTTCCGGGTCAGATTCCGAGGTTTCTCCACTCCTTGGGAGTCGATACCGTTTTAGCCTACGGAGTCGGAATGAGGGCGAGGATGTTCTTCGAGCAGTTGGGAATACGAGTTATAACCGGAGCATACGGAAGGGTTAGGGATGTGCTCGAAGCTTTCCTGAAGGGAACGCTCGTTCTCGACTTAGATTGGGAGAAAAGGGAAGGATTCCACAAGCACGGACACGGGCACTGCGATCACCATCTCTGGTGATCACACATCTAAATTCTTTACCTCCTTCGAATGTCTAATTATGAACTCTCTTCTAGCCTCTACATCTTCTCCCATCAGTATGCTGAATAGTTGTTCAGCCCTTAAGGCATCTTCGATCGTAACTTGGATCAGAATCCTTCGCTTCGGATCCATCGTCGTCTCCCAAAGCTGTTCGGGGTTCATCTCTCCCAAACCCTTGAACCTCTGAACTTCGGCTCCGTCGCCGATTTTCTCAAGCAACCTCTTAAGCTCCTTATCGGAGTAAACGTAGTAGGTTTTCTTGCCCTTCTTGACTCTATAGAGTGGTGGCTGGGCTATGTAAAGATATCCATGCTCTATGAGTGGTCGCATGTAGCGGTAGAAGAACGTCAGCAGTAGTGTTCTTATGTGCGCTCCGTCCACATCCGCATCAGTCATGATAATAATTCTGCGATATCTTGCCTTGCTTATGTCGAAGTCCTTTCCTATTCCAGCTCCGATGGCTGAAGCTATAGCCTTAATCTCCTCATTCTTCAAAGCCCTAAGAAATCCAGCCTTCTCAACGTTTATTATCTTACCCCTTATCGGCAGAACCGCCTGAAATCTCCTATCCCTCGCCTGCTTCGCCGAACCGCCGGCAGATTCACCTTCAACAATAAACAACTCTCTCTCCTCTGGATTCTTGGAAGAGCAGTCCGCAAGCTTTCCCGGCAGGGTAATCGAAAGTTCGCTCTTCTTCCTCACAAGTTCTCTCGCCCTCTTTGCAGCCTCTCTTGCCTTCATTGCAATCAGACACTTTTCTATTATCCTATTTGCTTCGTTGGGATGTTCTTCGAGCCATCTGAGGACTTCCGAATAGGTTAGAGATTCCACTACGGTCTTCACTTCGCTGTTCGTCAGTTTTGTTTTAGTTTGCCCTTCGAACTGGGGTTCCGGAACCTTAACGGAGATAACGGCCGTCAACCCTTCCCTGACATCCGTTCCGCTCAACGGCTTGAACTTTTTGATGTGTTTCTTTCCGTATTCGTTTATAGCCCTCGTCAATCCTGCTCTGAATCCAGCTACATGCGTTCCGCCTTCGACCGTGTGTATGTTGTTAGCAAACGCAAATAGCGTCTCGAATTCAGTATCCGTGAACTGCAGAGCAACTTCAACCATTATTCCGTTCCTCTCTCCGGAGAAGTAAATTATATCATGCAGAACGGGCTTATTCTTGTTCAAAAGGGCTACGAATTCTCTTATTCCTCCCTCAGAATAAAACTCCTCTTTTCTGCCGTTTCTCTCGTCTATTAGGGTTATTCTTATGCCTTTGTTGAGAAAAGCTAGCTCTTTCAATCTTTGGGCAACTATCTCATAGCTGAATTCCGTAACCTCGAATATCTCTGGATCGGGTTTGAATCTAATCTTAGTTCCGGTATCTTCGGCTTTTTCCACAACCTTAAGCTGGGTTACCGGCTTACCTCTTTCGTATCGTTGGTAGTAAACTTTACCGTTTCTCTTAACCCAAACTTCGAGCCATTCCGAGAGAGCGTTCACGACAGACAATCCGACTCCGTGAAGACCTCCTGAAACCTTGTAGGCTTTCCTGCTGAACTTACCTCCGGCGTGTAGCTTCGTCATCACTATCTCCAAAGCCGATTTCTTGAAAACGGGATGCTCCTCTACCGGAATCCCTCTTCCGTTGTCTTCAACGCTTGCAGATCCGTCTTTGTGTAGAATTACAACTATTCGATCGCAGTAACCGGCTAAGGCTTCGTCTATGCTGTTGTCTATTATCTCCCAAAGAAGATGATGAAGTCCTCTAACCCCCACTCCGCCTATATACATTCCCGGTCTTCTTCGAACGGCTTCGAGATCGTCCAAGACCTCTATTTGCTCCGCTGTATACTGATCTTTCATCTCGATCAATTTTGCAGAACGGAATATAAACCTTCAGTATATTATCCTCTCAAGATCGTCTCCTCCGTAGAATAATTCTTGAATGCCGTCGTATATGTCGTCCATTCCGTAGCCCGTAATTGCAGAAACCGGAATAAGCGGGCGGAAGAGTCCTAACTCCCTAAGCATGTGGAAGAGTTCACCGCTTAGAACCTTCTCCGATTCCTTTAGTAGATCATCGTATAAAGCGTCGGGATCTCTGCTCCACTTAATTATATTCTCCAACTCATGTTCCTCAAGCAGATCGGATTTCGCAAGCACCGGAATTTGGGGGATGTTCAGTCTGAAGATGGCTGAAGAACACATGAAGAGCAGGGATAGGAAACCAGAGGGGGTTTTTGATATAACTGGATCGAACAGATAAACCATGACGCTGTTCTCCTTGCCGAGCATTCTTAACAGTATATCGCTACTGCTTCTTAGCGTAAACAACTCCATTTGGCCCGGAGTATCGATTATTACGTAGGGCGAATCCTCGTATTCTATCTCGTCCTTAATATCTTTCGCTATGGTGCTGATCAAATCTGCTCCTATTATCTGAGCTCCGTTTGGTCCTACTCCGTATTTCTCCATGATGTCGGCAAGTGTGAACCAATCTCTAACGTCTATGTCAGGATTATAGGGAAGGTTATCCGCACCAGGATCGAGGTTAACCGTGATGTTGTCCAACTTCTTGAAATCGAGCCATTCTGAAAACGCTTTCGTGAGGTAAGTCTTTCCGGATCCAGCCGTCCCAACCATGTATATGAACACCTGATGCATAAATGGAAGGATTAACATCGGTTAATTAAGATTTAGGAGTATATGCCGAATTTCAACTCTTCATCCTGCACATAGTTCTTCCTAAGCTTCAGCGCTATTTCGGCCTTCATCAGTTCCCTTCCCAAGTATCCAGCATGGTCAAGCCTTGAAACGAGATCGAGCTCGATGATCGTATCTATTATTTCCTTAGCGGTTTTTCCGATTATAGTCACGTTTTCGTGCTCGCAGACTATCTTTCCGTTCCATATCCTGATTCTAAAATCCCCCTTCGGATCTCTGACGAACTTCTTGTTAGCCTTAGCTTCCACGATACTGCCGGAAGGCTTTCTTGACGGAACTGCAGTTTTCTCCTTCAGAACGAGAAGATTTAAACCCAAATCCTTCGGCGGAGTCTTTTTGATCTTCGATGCCTTCGCCATGTAGCTTGCGGTTCTAAGCTCTCTAACGCAACCCCTCGTTTTAACGCTTGCTTCAGTTGTAAATAAGAGCTCCACGCCTATTTCTTCCGCTATGCAAGCCATTACCGCATTTATTCCGATCGAATCCGCATCTATCAGCTCTGTAACGTTTCCCACGCCCATGAGAAGTGGTGTTTCGGGATCGATCCTTCTGTATTCGATGTATCTAGCAATCGAGCTTGCAACGCCTAAGGGTGGGTCGAGGATCGGATCCGCAATAACCTTCTCCGTTCGTCGCTTTAAAGATTCAACCAGCCTCTTCAACCTTCTTACGTCTCTTTCCACGACAACAACGGCTACATCCTTAAGCAGTTCCGAACACTCGAGGTTCGAATATGATACGCTCATCACCATGTCGATGCCCTGCTCTATGCCGATCTCTATTGCTTTTTTATCGAACGTGTCTATGCTCAACGCTTTGCAGTGATCCCTCGCAACCTTTACAGTTCTTCTGACATCGCAAACGTCGAACTCCAACGGTATTCCCAGATCAATTATATCCGCTCCGCTTTCGCAGTAGTATTCTATTCTCTCTATAAGCTCGTCCTTGCTGAGCTTTGTAGCGTCGACGATTTCTGCAACGATCTTCGCCCTTCCCCCGATTTCGACTTCGCCGATCTTAAACTTGCATTCCCTCTGAGATTCAACGATTCTGATCGTCTCTTCAGTCTTTACAGTCCCAAGAAGTCTGCATGCCGGGATTTCATGTGAAAGCTCGATCTTATTCAAATTTTTCAGAACTAAGGGCAGATCCGATATATGGATCGAGCCCAATCTTATCTTAACACCTTTCTCCTCTTCGAGGGATCTCCAATCTCCCTTAGCGAGTCCGGGAACCAAAACAAGATCGTAATTACTTAGGTCGAGATCGCGAAGGTGAGAAGGAGTTATGAATGCGGCAACTTCAACATCGACAACGTGAACGTCAAATTTGAACTTCCGAGCGAGAGCCTTCACTTCATCTTCCGCGAGCTTGCCCGTTACAACCAATATTTTCATGGTCGATGATGAAAGATTTCGATTTTAATTGATTTTTGCTCGATTCAACGATACGAGCAATGAAATAAATTCCGACTTAGATAATTAAAAATAAATTAGATAAAATAAAAATTGCTAATACTAATCTCTTACCTTCTGTAAACTTCGCTGAGATCCAAATTTATCCTTTCGCTGATCAAATCCACGATTTCGCCTAAAACCGCAAGAAGTCTGTTATAAGCTTCAAGGAAGTTGACAACACTCTCTCTCGCATTCAACTTCGACTGAATCTCGGTTAGCTCGTTTAGAAGTTCTTGGTCGAACTCTCCAGAGAGCTGTTTCGTAACAAAATCCTGCTGTTTCTGCTGGAATTCGACGAGCAACTCCTGTGCTACTTCATCTTCTTTCAACTTCTGCTCCATCTCGACGAATTCCTTATACTCTTCCAATTCCAAGATTGCATCCGCCAAAGCCAATGCTTTTTCCCTAACAACATCTACTGCCATTTTCATTCCACCTAAACACCTTTCTCACGACTTTGCACTACTCATATATCAACTTTTCCATTTTTTATTTTTGATTTTTATATTTATTTCTTTTGGGACGGATCGGGATCCTGCGTTCGTATCCACAGTTAAGGCAGGTTATTATCACCCTCGATTTTCTCACCCTAACTCTAAACCTTCCCTCTTTATACGGATAAAGGCACTTCTTGCAGAAGAGGAGTTTGTAGCGTTTCGGCAACTTCAGCCTATACTTCATCGCTATCCTCCTCGCGAGCTCGACGTAACGTCTCGCGAGATCGTAATCTTCATCCCTCATTCTTTCCATCATTTCAAAGAGTATCCTGATCCTTTCCTTCGCTATCTTCTTTTCAAGCCTCTTCTCCCTCTTCAGCATATCTCGGCATCATCGGGAATGTTAAAATAGTTGCTTACAAAGTCGGAAATATGATCGTTCATCCGATCGACTACCGTTACGGAACAGATGAGATGAAGAGGATTTGGAGCGAGGATAGCAAGATAAAGAGGATGATATGGGTTGAGATCGCACTGCTTAGAGCTTTAGCGAAAAAAGGTTATCTGAGCGAAGAGAAGGTTAAGAAGGCACAAGAGGATGCTTTGAAGGTAACTCCGCAGAGGGTAAAGGAGATCGAGCGGGAAATCAAGCATGACGTAATGGCTTTGGTTAAAGCGATAAGCGAAGTGGTAGATCCAGAAGTCGCAAGGTGGGTTCACTTTGGTGCTACATCCAACGACATAACCGACACTGCAGTTGCAACTCAGCTTAGGGACTCGGTAAAGATTCTGGAGCTAAAGTTGAAGAAGTTGATCGAGCTGTTCGTTCAGAAAGCCTTGGAGTATAAAGATGTCGTCTGCTTGGGTAGAACTCACGGACAGCCGGCTTTACCAACCACATACGGATTCAGATTTGCTGTCTGGGCTTCTGAGCTTGCGAGGCACCTGATAAGGCTCAGACAGATGAAGGAGAGGCTTTTGGTCGGACAAATGAGCGGTGCCGTTGGAACTCAGGCTGGATTCGGGAAGGACGGTTTGGAGATCGAAGCCGAAGTTATGAGACTGCTTGGGCTTAAGCCGGCGATAATCTCGACTCAAATCGTTCCGAGGGATATATACTGTGAATACGTCGAATTTCTCGCTAATTTGGCTACGACTCTTGAAAAGATCGCTACGAACTTCAGAGTTTTGCAGAGGGGTGAAGTCGGAGAGCTTATGGAGGAGTTCGGCAAAAAGCAGGTCGGAAGCTCGACGATGCCTCACAAGAGGAATCCAATAGACTGCGAGAACATATGCGGAATCGCGAGAGTGATAAGGGGGTTCGTAGAGCCACAGCATCAGAGTGCAATCCTTTGGGAGGAAAGAGACCTCACGAACTCCTCCGCCGAGAGGATAATACTGGTCGAAGCTACAGTCTTGGCTGATCACATCCTAACGAAGATGATGAAGGTCGTTGAGAGGATGAGGCTCGATCCGAACAGAATTAGGGAGAACCTCGAAAGGTTGAAAGGACTGAATTTGAGTGAGGCGGTGATGATAGCTTTAACTAAAAAGGGCTTGGGAAGGCAGGAGGCTCATGAGCTCGTTAGAAACGCATCGATGCGGGCTTACGAGAAAGGGACGGGACTGCTCGATGAGTTGCTGAAGAACGAAGTTGTGAGAAAATATCTCAGCGAAGAGGAACTTAGGGAATTGCTGAAGCCGGAAAACTACTTGGGAACCGCAAGAGAAAGGATAGACAAGGTCGTTGAATGGATCAAAGGTGTTATTAATGAGGGTAAAAATGATTACCGCTTTTGAAATAGCGAGAGCCAAGTTTGAGACTGCAATTGTAAAAAATAAATGCTAAATCGATTTACGACAGAATTTTTTAAACCAACTTCTTGAAGTAGTCTTCGAGCGACGCTACTTTCGCTGAGATAAAGTCGGATTTAGTTCTCTCGATCGCTCCTCTCACGTAGTCCACTTTGGGTCTGAGATGCGGTGTGAGCTTGTCAGGGAAGTTGAACGTGAGCAGATTGAGATATATCTCCTCCATAAGTTCGATGAGTTTCTCAGCCTTGTCGAACTCCCCAACCCTCAGCAGATCTAAGACGTGCCTCCTGATCTCGCCGGCCATATCGGCTAAACCCGTAAGAATTGGGCCTATTTCAACCTTAAGCTTCGAAAAGTCGATCTCCAAGTTCCCATGCTTCAAGACGTGGTAAAACGAGTATGCTTCGACGAGCTCCTGCATGGCATCGAACGTTATCGGGTAGTATATGTCGGGGTATTTCTCCTTAAACTCGTATATTTGCTCCATAAGCTCAAGGGCTTTGTTCAGATGTTCCTCAGCTTTATCGAACTCCTTAGCATGCAACAGCGCTATTGCTTTTGTTGCGTTTATCCTCATCTCCCTCGTGAGCTTTAGCAGTTCTTCCCTCATCTGCTCCTTTTCCTCTAAGATCTTCCTGAATTCATCCAGAGTTCGTCTAAATTTGCTCATGGACTTAAGTTGAGGAGAGGATAGTTAAATGTAATCGATGGGTAGAGATAAAATAGAAATAAGAGATGAGAATAAAAATGGTGGGATCCAAAAAATTACTCCTTCTTAGCCAGTATTATCTCGATTGCCGAAACGTTTGCTTCTCCCTGCTCGCTCTCCACCTTTTCGGTTGAGATCTTTATGTCTTTAACGTCCACATCCGTTAGGAACCTCTTCCTTACGATCTCTGCCACGTCTACAGCCCTGCTTATGGCTTTACCTCTGGCTTTTATGGCTACTTCCTTTGCTCCGCTGTTGAACTGCGTCAATACCGCCAACACGTAGTTCATTACCGGCTTGCTACCAACAAACACTGCGTTCTCGGCCATCTTTTCACCTCTTTCCTTCGCAAAATGTCATGCTATATTAATTTTTCTTTCGTAACATCTATATGCCGTTCCAACCGACAAGACGGCATGAAAAAAAAGGAAATTGCTATATACTTCACGTTGCTTACGATCATCTTCGGATTGTCGATTTTTGCCGGCTACCAGACCGCTAAAAGCCATCCAGAGCAAGCTAAGCAGTTTATAAACCAATTCTCATCGGAGTTCGGCTTTATAAAGTTACTACCGCCCATAATAATCTTCGCAATAATATTCCTGAACAATTCGATCAAAGCTTTCATAGCGATGATCTTAGGCTTGTTCTTCGGCTTGGCACCAATCTTCTTCGTATTCATCAACGGATACATAATCGGAATCGTCGTTTACGTTGTCGGCTTGAGGATGGGTTTGAAAAAGGTTGCCATGATGTTAATTCCGCACGGAATCGTCGAAATACCGGCAATAATCTTAGCCTGTAGCTACGGACTCTGGCTCGGAAGGATGTTCTTCAGAAAGGTCACCGGCGAAAAGGTATCAATTCGAAACTGCATAAATTTGGCTATATACTACTACATGAAAACTGTCGTTCCGATGCTAATAGTCGCGGCCTTCATCGAAACATACATAACGCCGCACATCGCCTAAATCTTGAACCTCGTAATTCCGGCTAACAGCAAAACTACGCTTATGAAGGGAGATCGCGGAATCGGATAATCGCCGTATCTGACTATTATGCTGTCGTTTAGTTTTTCTATTCGCTCTATACACGAAAACATTCCGTCCATCGTTATCTCGTTAGGGTTTCCGGCGAAAACTATCAAAGCGCTCTTCGCCGTTTCGACGTCTCCCTTAACGCTTAAATTCTGCAGAGCTTCATCGATCATCTCAACCATCCTCTGAGTTCGAACCGCAACGAGTTCGCTCTCTCTTCTCAGCAGAATCTTGTATAGCCACGAAATCGGCAAGCTCCTCTTTGCAAAGCCGAGGACGGAAAATCCTTCACACATCAGAGCGTTGAATACATCCGATGTATCTATGACGACCTCTCCAGCAACTCTTTTCTTCAAATCGATCTCGCCGACCCTCGCAATTATGTTCAGAGACTCTATTAGGTTTTGATCGATTCTGCTCTCTTCGGTGAGCATCAGAACTCTGACGGCATCCTTAAATTTCCTGATCCTCTGCTTGAGTTCACTTGGACTTATTCTTTCGAAAGGTGGGACTATTCCTAAGCCGATTACGGGATCTTCGGAATAATCCATCAACCTTTTTCCGAACTCCACTGCCGTCATGACTCCGAATTCGTCTTCGAGCGATGTTATGATGAGCGAACCCTCGTGAATCTCGTATCTGCTCAGGATCTCATTCAGAATGCTCCTGACGTCAACTTTGTCGTTTCCAGCCAGTAGCCAAAATTTATTTTTTTGACTCAATTTTATCGATTTGAGATCGTCCAAGCTATTCGTAACGGCGTAGCATCTAAAAAGCGGAATCCTGTTAACTTTGACTCCTTTCTTGGCGAGCAAACTCGATAGTTCTGAGCCCTTTCTGCCGACTCCGATCGTCAATAACTTCATTTTTCGGCTTGTTTACGGTTAAACTAATAATACTTTCGTAAATCAACAAACTTAAATAAGCTCCGATTCAGTTAAAAACATGCTCAAAGACGTTTTGGAGGAAGAAGGCAAGACCGTATTCTTGTTGGGCAACGAATCCATCGCGAGAGGAGCATTGGAGGCGGGAATAGACGTTTTCGCATGCTATCCCGGAACACCTTCATCGGAAATCGGCGATACGCTATCAGAAGCTTGCAAGGTTTTGAAAACCTTTCACATGGAATATTCAACGAACGAAAAGGTTGCATTCGAAGTTGCGCTTGGAGCATCGTTAGCTGGTAAAAGAGGAATGTGCGCGATGAAGCACGTCGGCGTTAACGTTGCGAGCGATGCCATGTTCAGCTTCGCTTACGTAGGAGCAAGGGGAGGTTTTGTTTTGGTTTCTGCTGATGATCCTTCCATGCACAGCAGTCAAAACGAGCAGGATAACCGTTGGTATGGAATCTCAGCGAAGATACCAGTTGTCGAAGCTTTCAGCGTTCAGGAGCTTAAGGATATAACGTCAGAGCTTTTCGACATTTCGGAGCGATTCGGCTTGCCTATTATGCTCAGAACCTACACGAGGCTAAGTCATGCGAGAGGAATCGTGAAGCTTGGCAGGATTCCGGAAAAGAAACTTGAAAAGGTTGAATGGAGAAAAAATCCTAAGACCGATGTGGTTCTTCCGGCTCACGCGAGGATGTTGAAAAAGAAGCTTTGGAAGAAGCTTGAGAGGCTTGAAGAGTTCTTCCGCAATTGGAACCGCAATTGGATCGATGAAGGTGAAGACAAAAGGTTGGGTATCATAGCATGCGGTTTGAGCTATGCTTATGCGAAGGAAGCCGTGCAGAGACTCAAGCTGGACGTTCCGATCTTAAAGCTATCTTCGATGTTCCCCTTGCCGATGAAACTTATCGAGGATTTCGTTTCTCAAGTGGATAGGGTTTTGGTCATCGAAGAAGTCGATCCTTTCGTTGAGTTGCAGGTTAAGACGATAGCAAAGGAAGTTTACGGAAAGCTCAGCGGACATCTGCCCATGGACTACGAGTTCAACGTTTCGATAGTTGAAAGGGGGATTGCCAAGCTTTTGGGAATCACTACCAGCATCGATTACGATGCAGTAGAGAGAAGGAGTCAAGAACTTGCTAAGCTTGCTCCTCCCCGTCCACCCGTTCTTTGCCCAGGTTGTCCCCACTCCGCGACTTTCTACGTTATAAGGAAGGTCGTTAACGAAATCGGAAACGCATGTCTGCCGAGTGACATAGGTTGCTACACGTTGGGCATAAACAAGCCGTTTGAGGCTGTTGACATCTGCATCTGCATGGGTGCGAGCGTTGGAGTTTCGAACGGCTTGAGCAGGGTTGTTAAGGATCCGATAATCGCAACTATCGGCGATTCAACTTTCCTGCACGCCGGAATCCCCGCTTTGATCAACGCCGTGTATAACAAAAATAGGTTCGTGCTCGTAGTTCTGGACAATCAGACAACGGGAATGACGGGGCACCAGCCACACCCCGGCGTTGGAGTTACCGGATGCGGTGATGAGGGAGAGGTCGTTAGAATTGAAGATGTTGTTAGAGGTGTAGGAGTAAAATTCGTCGAAGTCGTAAATCCATACAACATCTCAAAGCTTGAAGAGGTTCTTAAGAAAGCTTTGGCACACAACGGCGTTGCGGTTGTGATAGCAAGACAGAAGTGCGCGATTTTGAGGCTTAGGGAAGCCAAAAAGTCGGGGAATAAGATCAAACCTTTCACAATTACCGAAGCATGCAACGGCTGTATGAAATGCGTTAAGGAATTCGTGTGTCCGGCTATATTTATAGAGAACGGGAAACCGAAGATAGATCCCGCTCTATGCACATCGTGCGGTGTATGCGCTAAGATATGCCCCGAGAAGGCGATAAAGGTTCTGAGCTGATCTTAAATTTTATTTAACCATAAGTTATATTTGAATAACTTGGTAACGGCAAAAATTTTAAACAATTCGAAGAGCCTAAAAGAATGCCTATGAAGAAGGATGACATCGTCACGATCAACGTCGGAAAGAAGGGGATTACGGAAGGTTTAATAAACGAGATAAACACCGTGCTCGAAAAACGTGGAATAGTCAAGGTTAGGATGCTAAAGAATTTCAGAACGATCGGTGAGTTGGAGGGTAAAGATAAAAAACAGTTGGCAAAGGAGATCGCCGAAAAGGTTAACGGTAAGCTTGTAGACTTTAGGGGGTTCGTTTTAACGTTTAAGAGGTGTTGATATGGCGACGGTGTATGATGTCCCTGCGGATATGCTGATCCATAGAGTGGCTGAGAAGCTTAAAGAGATGCCGGAATTCGAGCCTCCGGAGTGGGCTAAGTTCGTCAAAACTGGCGTTCACAAGGAGAGGGCTCCAGAGCAGGTGGACTGGTGGTGGATCAGAGTGGCTGCTATCTTCAGAAAGGTCTACATAGATGGGCCGGTTGGAATCGAAAGGCTCAGAACGGCTTACGGCGGAAGGAAGAGGAGAGGTGTCGAGCCACCGAAGTTCAGAAAGGGTAGTGGTTCAATAATTAGAAAGGCTCTTCAGCAGTTAGAGAAGGCTGGCTTCGTTAAGAAAACGGAAGAGGGTAGGGTCGTAACACCCGAAGGTAGGTCTTTCTTGGATAAGATTGCTGCCGAGATTAAGAGGGAGCTCGTCCAACAGATTCCGGAGCTCGCAAAATACTAAATACTTTCAATGACAACGATTAAGGGGGGTGATGCACATGGATGAAAGGGAGCTTGAAGAGATTCGAAGACGGAAGCTTTTGGAATTGCAGAGGCAGAGGGAACTTGAAGAGCTCAGAAGACAGCAGGAAATTCAGAGGCAGATCGAACTGCAAAAGAAGGAGATTTTAAGGGCTATACTCGAACCTGAAGCCAGAGAGAGGCTTGCAAGACTTAAGCTTGCTCATCCTGATATAGCTGAAGCGGTCGAGAATCAGCTTATAGCTTTGGCTCAGGCTGGTAGGATAAGGCAGAAGATTACGGATGAGGTTTTGGTTTCCATCTTGAGGCAGATTTCGGCAAGGAAGAGGGAGCCGAGAATCATTAGGAAGTGATGGTTATGGGGAAGAAGACTGTTGGTGTGAAGAAGAGACTCGCAAAGTTCTTGAAGGCTAACAGAAGACCTCCGCTCTGGGTTACACTTAAGACGAAGAGAAGGGTTGTTACAAGTCCAGCAAGAAGGTTCTGGAGGCATAACAAGCTGAAGGTCTGAGGTGGTTGTGATGGCGAAGATAGTCGTCGAGAGGGTTTATTCGATTAGATTAAAGCATAAGATGAAGAGGTATCCGAGATGGCTCAGGGCTAAGAAGGCGATGAGGTTCATAAGGAACTACCTCAGCAGACACATGAAGGTTGAGCCTGATAAGATAAGAATCGATCCGAGCATAAACGAGAAGGTCTGGGAAAGAGGAGCTCAAAAACCGCCGGCGAAGATCAGAATTAGAGCGGTGAAGTTTGAGGATGGAGTAGTTGAGGCAGAGTTAGCGTAACATGCCGAAATTGCTTGCAATAAGGGGAGTCCCGCTGATCGGACTATACATAAGAGCAACGGAGGACTTTGCGGTCTTAGGGGTTAACGACGAGAAGGCAAAGCAGTTTTTAAAGGAAGAGCTCGATGTTGATGTCGTTGTGACGACGATAGCCGGATCGGAACTTGTAGGTGCTTTAGCATGTGCGAACTCGAAGGGAATATTGGTCAGCGATCAGATAGCGGAGAGAGAAAAGGAGAAACTGAGTAAGATCTTCGAAGTTCACGTGGTTAGAACACCAATGACGTGTTTGGGTAACATAGTCTGCGTGAACGACAAAGGTGCTATAGTTCATCCCGAAGCGGACGAAGCAATAGTTTCCGCTGTAAGGGAATTCTTAGATGTAGAAGTTGCGAAGAGCACGATAGGTGGAATAAAAACCGTCGGCATGTCGGCGGTAGTGACGAATAGGGGGGGATTGCTTAATCCAAACGCCAGCGAGTGGGAGATCAAGAAGGTTGAGGAAGTCATGAAGGTCGAGGTTGGAACTGGAACTGTCAACTTCGGTAGCGATATGGTTGGAACGGGCTTGGTTGCGAATTCGAAGGGCTATATAGCTGGGAAGGACACGACAGGATTTGAGTTGGGTATAATTGAGGAGTCTCTCTTTCCATAGGAGGTGATGATATGAAGTTTGAGGTGGAGGGGGTCTTTAAGAACGCGAACCAGTGGCAGAAGTTTAGGAAGGTCGTTGAAGCTCACAACGAGCGTTTTGCCTTGGAGAAGGTCTATTCGTTGCTCGGGAGTAACCATAAAGTTAAGAGGCATCTGATAAAGATAAAGAACGTTAAGATCGTTGAGTAGGGGTGCTAAAATGGAAGAAAGGGAAATTCAGGAGAAGTATTATCTTTTGCAACAGTTGCAGGCTGAAAGCGAAGCCATTCAGAGGCGGATCGTAGAGCTTGAGCTTGTTGATGCTCAACTTGAGAAGACTATCGAGAGTTTGGAGTATTTTAATTCTCTCGACGACGGCGTTGAGGCTTTAATGAATTTGGGCGGAGGAGTTTTTGCTTACGTTGATGTTAAGACGGCTAAGAAGATGCTTGTAGATATCGGTGCTGGAGTTGTAGTTGAAAAAGAAGTAGGAGAGGCTATAGAGTTTTTGAAGAAGAAAAGGGAGGATATTCAGCAGAACATAGCCCAGCTCGAGCAGTTGCTACAGCAGATCTTGGAAAGGGCGAGAGCTATTCAGGAGGATTTAGCCAAAGCTTTAAAGGCTGAAGAGGAGAAGAAGTGATATGTTCAAGTTTTTAAAGGAGAAGCTATCCGCTTTTAAGAAGAAGTTGGATAAAAAGGTTGAAGAGGGAGTTAAGCATGTAGAGGCTAAAGAACCGAAAATCGAACCGGCTAAAACCGTCGTAGAGGAAGCTAAAGCGATCGAAACTGTCAAGACAGATATTGCTAAGGCTGAAGAAGTTTCAGCTAAAGCTGAAAAAGAGGAAAAGCCTAAGAAGATTGGGCTCGTAAGTAAAATCAAAACGCTCATAGTTGATAGGGAAGTTCTAATCGATGAAAAGAAGGTTGAAGAAATTTTAGAAGATCTTGAGATCATTTTGCTTGAGAGCGATGTAGCTTTTGAGGTTGTTGAAGAAATTTCGTCCAAGCTTAAGGATAGGCTCGTCGGAAGAAGGAAGAAGATCGGCGAGAAATTATCAGATATAGTCATAAATGAGCTTAAGCTAATAATTCAGGAGATTCTGGATGCTAATCGATTCGACTTTGACGAGTTTGTTCAAACTAAGCTTAAGGAGAAGAGACCTCTCAACATCATATTTGTTGGAGTTAACGGAACTGGCAAGACAACTACGATAGCAAAGATCGCCAAGAGGCTTATGGATTTTGGTTATTCTGTTGTGCTCGCCGCTGGAGACACGTTTAGGGCTGGTGCCATAGAGCAGTTGGAGGAACACGGGCAGAGATTGGGTGTTAAAGTGATCAAACATAAGCCCGGAGCTGATCCCGCCGCCGTAATTTACGATGCCATAAAGCATGCTGAGAGTAAAGGAATCGATGTAGTTCTTGCGGATACAGCCGGAAGAATGCATACCAAGAAGAACCTGATCGATCAGCTGAGCAAGATCAAGAGGGTTACGAAGCCCGATTTGACGATATTCGTAGATGAGAGCATAGCCGGAAACGATGCGGTTGAGAGGGCGAGGATGTTCAACGAATCCGTCGGCATTGACGGATCGATTCTGACAAAGATCGATGCCGATCCGAAAGGTGGGACTGCCATCTCGATCAGTTACGTTACCGGAAAACCGATATTGTTCTTGGGAACCGGACAAGATTACGACGATCTCGTTAAGTTCGATTCCAAATGGCTGATTGAGAGGATTTTTGGAGATATTTAACTTTAAAAATTAAATTAGCATACGTGCATTATTCATAAAGAAAAAAAATTAGTTACTACTGCTCATCCGCTTGAAATACTCAAGTATTTCGATCGGAATCGGGAACACGATGGTGTTCGCTTCCTCATCCGCTATTTCGTTCAACGTCTGCAGAATTCTAAGCATCATAGCCCCTTTACTTTGCTCCAGAATCTGAGCGGCTTCGAGCAACTTTTGCGCAGCCTGATACTCTCCGTCAGCCCTAATTATCTTCGCCCTCCTCTCTCTTTCAGCTTCCGCCTGCATTGCCATAATTCTCTTCATTTCCTCCGGCAACTCGACATCCTTGATCTCTACAGCACTAACCTTAACACCCCAAGGATTCGTGGCTTCGTCGATTATCTGCTGTAATCGCGCGTTTAGCTTCTCCCTTTCTGAAAGGAGTTCATCCAATTCAGCTTGACCTATTACGCTCCTCAAAGTCGTCTGAGCTATTTGGGCTGTGGCGTACATGAAATCCCTAACCTCAGTTACGGCTTTTTCCGGATCTACGACTCTATAATATACTACGGCGTTTACTCGCACTGTGACGTTATCCTTGGTTATCACCTCCTGAGTCGGCACATCGTATGTGATCGTTCTGAGATCGACTTTAATCATGCTTTCGAGTATGGGTATAACGAAGAAGAGTCCCGGTCCTCTCGCCCCAACGAGTCTTCCGAGTCTGAAGATAACTCCCCTTTCGTATTCCTTGACAACTCTGATTCCGGCGGCGATAAATCCAACTACAACCACCACCAGTCCGGCTATTAGAATCCAGAGCGGTGAGAATAGAGCCATAGTTCAAGGTAGATCGATAAATATATAAATCTTCTCCTTAACTTAAAAGAATAAAATTAACTTTAATCGTTGAATAAAATTTGATTAAACTACCTCATACTTCGTCGTCGGCGTTATCTCCCCGACCAAATTAACCTTAACGAGCTTTTTTGCCTCCTCAAGGTCGTAGTTGCCCAGAAGCCACATGACTTTAACCAGAGCGACTTCCGGTAGCATGTCTTCGCCTTCAATCACTCCGGCTTTTAGGAGGTATCTGCCCGTATCGTAAACTCTATCGCATATCCTCCCCCATAGGCATTGGGAAGTCATGACTACCAAGCTGTCCTCGGCAATCCTCTTTATCGTGTCAAGCCAAGTGGTTGAAACGTGTCCCAAGCCTGTTCCTTCCAAAACGAACCCTCGATAGCCCTTGTCGTAGTAGTAGTCAAGTATGTCTGGCTTCATTCCGGGGAAGAACTTGATTAGCACGACCTTATCCTCAAGTTTATCTCTAAGTTCGAGTTCCCTCTCATTCCTTCTGAATCTCTCTTCTACGAACCAAGTGATGTCGCCAGATGGATAATCGACTTTGCCCAATGGAGGAAAGTTTATCGATTTAAAGGCATCTCTCCTCGACGTATGGCACTTCCTAACCTTCACGCCACGATGGATGTAGCAGAAGTCGTCGCTCGTCGTTCCGTGCATAACTACAACTACTTCTCCTAAATCTGACGTTGCCGCTTTTGCCGCGCAGAAGAGGTTCATAGCGGCATCGCTTGACGGACGATCGCTGCTTCTCTGCGCACCCACCAAAACTACCGGAACGGGAGTTCGAAGCATGAATGCTAAGGCTGAAGCCGTGTAATGCATCGTGTCCGTTCCGTGCGTAATTATAATTCCGTCGTATCCCTTCTTTATCGAATCGTAAACTTCCCTTGCGAGTTCGATCCAGTTATGAGGAGTCATGTTCTCGCTGAGTATGTTGTAGAGCAACATCGCGTCCACGTTGCAGATCTCAAGAAGTTCCGGCACATCTCCGGCGATCTCCTCAGCGGTAAACTGACTTGTGACTGCTCCTGTTCTGTAATCGACTTTGCTCGCTATAGTTCCTCCTGTTGAGATTATCTTAACGCTGGGCAGTCCCTCTCTCTTTTCAAGCTTTGGAGTTGGTGTTGCTATGTGCTTTTCTTCTATAACCTCAACTACCTCGTAATCTTTAAAACCTACGTTGTAGCCGTTATCCAACTTGAGAACGAGACAATCGGTGAAGGAGGGCATGACTATACCTTCGAAAATCCTACCTTTGGCTTTTATTCTGACCCTTTTTCCCTGAAGTTCCATAAACCGAATTTTACGGCACAATTTTTAAGGGTTTTTAATCAATCGACGGTTTTCAAAGTTAGCGCCAAGTTCGGAGAATCCGTTTATTGTAAAAAGAAAGATTTATAACTATCAATGAACATTTATGCTATACTATGGGCAAGCTTTTGATAGTTCAAACGAAAATTTCGAGCGAGAAGGTTGAGATGCTCAAGATTAAGACGGGCAAGAACACGATCAAAGATGCGCTGAGCGAAGCCGTTTATCATTACATCTACTGCCCCTTAGCAAGGAAGATCGACGAAAGCATTGAGAGGAGTAGGAGAGGTAGGAAACCGTTATATCTCAAGGAGATATCCGACTCTCATGAATCTGAGTAGGGAAGAGGAGAAGTTGCTCGAATCCGACAATCCGACGATCGCAAAATGTATGGAAATTCTGGTAGCCTTGGGAGAGATATTCGGAGCGGAGAAACTTATCCCTATAAAATCGGCTCACATCTCCGGAATTTCGTATAAGAATATAGGCGAAGAAGGGCTCGAATGGTTGAAAAACCTAAAAGCTAAGGTTCGTGTTAGAACAACACTGAATCCGGCTGGAATGGACTTGGAACGATGGAAGGAAATGGGACTGGACGATCACTTCGTTAAAAAGCAGATCGAGGTTATTAAGGCTCTGGAAAGCATAGGTGCCGAGCTTACGCTTACATGCACACCCTACTACATCCACAAACCGTCCTTAGGCGATCACTTAGCTTGGGCGGAGTCCTCAGCCGTAGTATATGCGAATTCCGTAATCGGGGCGAGAACGAATAGGGAGAGCGGAATCAGTGCATTGGCATCCGCTATAATCGGAAAAACCCCGTATTACGGATTGCACGTTAAGGAGAACAGGGCACCCACGATTCTTGTAAAGGTTAAAGGCGATTTGAATCCCTCAATAGTCGGATACAAAATCGGAAGCGAAATCGACGGAATTCCCATATTTGATTTCGAAAGAAGGCTCAGCTACGACGAACTGAAACAACTCGGAGCGTCTCTTGCCTCAACCGGCAATATAGCCATGTTCCACGTTGTCGATCAAACACCGGAGTGGAGGGAATTCGAGGTTCCGAACGAGAAGATGGAGATCGACAGGGTTGAGATCGAAGATAACTGCGAGCCCGATCTGATAGCTTTGGGATGTCCGCACCTTTCGGAAGATGAGATTACGGAAATTGCGAGGATAATCGAAAGATACGGAAAGCCTAAGAAGCCGGTATGGCTCTTCACTTCGAGGCATGTCTATAATAAGCTGAGGCATGCAATCGAAAAGCTTGAGAATAGGGGAATAAAGGTGTTCAGGGATACGTGCATGGTGGTTTCGCCGGCAACCGAAAGGTTCGAATGCGTAATGGTAAACTCGGGAAAAGCTTTAACTTATCTTCCGAAGCTCAGAAGGGTTAAAGCCATCTTCGGATCGACGCATGAATGTCTGAGGAGGGCTTTTGATGAGAGTTAAGGGGAGGATAATTTCGAAAGGCGTTGCGGAAGGAGAGGCGATCGTGAGCAGGAGGAAGTTCTCGTTTCTGGGAGATGTCGACGTCGACAGCGGAATCGTCGTGGCTGAAGACAGCGACATATGCGGTGAATCTATTGCTGGCAAGATCTTCGTTTTTCCCACCGGCAGAGGATCTACGGTAGGAACTTACGTCTTGTTGAGAATGAAAAAGAAGGGAACTGCACCGAAAGCCATAATAAACGTTGAAACCGAACCCATTATAGCCGTAGGAGCGATTATAGCTGAGATCCCGCTTATGGACAAGCTTGAGGGGGATCCATTCAAAATTATTAAATCCGGCAACCGCGTTAAGGTTGACGCCATAAACGGATGGGTTGAAGTCCATGGAGATTGAGAAGATCAGATCCAAGCTTGAGGAGGAATTCATCGTTTACGATTTCGAGAAGCTCGAAGACGGTGTTAGATTTTATCTTCATCCGAGGTTCGGTGCTATAAGTAAAGATCTAAAGCTGTTCCTAACGGAATTGGCCAGGAAGTATTCCGTAGAATTTAGAGAAAGATACGGAGAACTCGTTTTGGAAATCAGAAAAGCCAAGAAGGAGAGAATTTGGATCAACATAGTTCTACTGATCGCAACCTTCTGTTCCACAACCCTCATGGGTTCGATGATGTTCGAAAGGTTCGACATCAGAGGAGGAATTCTGTTCTCCTTAGCCGTCATGTTCGTTTTGGGCAGTCACGAAATGGGACACTACTTTGCGGCGAGAAGGTGGAAGATGAGAACTTCGCTACCTTACTTCATACCGTTTCCGACCATAATAGGAACGTTAGGGGCGATAATAAAGCATAAGGGACCCATTCCGAACAGAAAGGCATTATTTGACGTCGGAGTTTCGGGTCCTTTAGTGGGAATAATAGCATCGATAATCGTAATCTTAATCGGATTAAGCATCCCTTTCAAGCCGGGCAGGGTTGGAGAAACGATGATAGTTCTCGGCTCTCCACCCCTCTTCAAGCTACTTGCGAGATTGGTCGGTTACGAAGGGCGGTTCATACATCCGATAGCGTTTGCCGGCTGGGTGGGATTGTTCGTAACGTTCCTAAACCTTATTCCTGTCGGACAGCTCGACGGCGGACATATACTGAGGGCGATGATCGGCAAGAGGGCTGATGTAGTTTCGAGAGTTATGCCGATGGTTCTAATCGGCGTAGGATTTCTCGTTGACTACGTATACCAAACTTCAGATTCCATTTGGATATTTTGGGGATTAGTAACATTGTTCTTTTCGATACATCCACACCCCGAACCCGTTGACGATGAGACCCCATTGGATTCGAAGAGGATGCTGTTGGGTGTTCTCACGTTCGTTTTGGCTTTGATGTGTTTCACTCCAGTCCCCTTCAGAGTCGTAACCTGACACGGAAAATATTTAAATAACTCTAACATTAGCTCGATATCATGATCTGGCAGGGTAGGAGTAGGAGAAGCTACACGGGCAAGCTCCTCAGACCTCACAGAAAGAAGAGAAAGTATGAGATGGGAAGACCGCAGGTGGAAACGCTCATCGGGGAGAGGAAAATTAAGAAGGTTAGAGTTAGAGGCGGTAACTACAAGATAAAGCTCTTCAGAGATCAGTTCGCGAACGTTTACGTGCCTAAGGAGGGCAAAGTCGTCAGGGCCGAGATCAAGAGGGTTGTTGAAAATCCCGCACACGTTCACTACGCGAGGAGAAACGTCATAACGAAGGGAGCCATAATCGAAACTTCCGTTGGACTTGCAAGAGTTACGAACAGACCGAGTCAGGAGGGAATAATAAACGCCGTGCTGATTGAGGAATCCTCCTGACTTTTTTGTTTACAGCTTTCGACTTTACGTTTTACTATTCTTAAACGTTCGATCCGAGTGCATGTGGCTCATAATTGCGGAGAAGGACAAAACTGCAAGAAGAATTGCGCAAATTCTGTTCAGAGATTTTAAAAGACTAAATCGCTACGGCGTAAACTATTACTTTTCCCCCTCAAATCGTGCCTACATCTTGGGCTTGAAGGGGCACATAGTTGAAGTAGACTTCCCGCCCGAATACAACGACTGGAGACGAACGCCACTCAAATCTCTTCTGAGAGCTAAGTTCGTCTGGAGAGTTAAGGAAAAGAACATAGCGAAGTTGTTGGTCGAGCTTGCGAAGGAAGTTGAAAGGGTTACTATCGCTACGGACTACGATAGGGAAGGGGAGCTCATAGGCGTTGAAGCTCTGAAGATCATTCGAAAGGTAAATCCGAACGTTAAAGTTGATAGGGTTAGATTCAGCGCGATAACTCCGGCGGACATAAGGCGGGCATTCGAAAATCCTGTTGAAATCGATTACAACTTAGCAAAATCGGCTGAAGTCAGGCAGAAGATCGATCTGATATGGGGGGCGGTGCTCACCAGATTGCTTTCACTCTCAGCTGGAAAGGTAGGTAAGGACTTTCTAAGCGCGGGCAGAGTTCAGTCTCCGACGTTGAGGCTCATAGTTGAGAGGGAGAAGCAGATTCGAGAGTTCAAATCGAAGAAGTTCTGGGAGATATACGTCAAAGTTGGGGGAATCGAAGCCAAGCTTGATAAAAGATTCGAGAGCAAAGAGGAAGTTCAGAAGGTTTTGGCATCCATAGGTGATTTTGCAAAAGTTACGAAGTTTGAGAAGAAGGTAGTTGAGGAGAACAAACCGATTCCGTTCAACACGACCGAATTTCTGAAGGAAGCTTCCCGATTCATGAGTCCCGACAAGGCGATGAGGATAGCTGAAGAGCTATACATGAGCGGTTACATATCGTATCCGAGAACCGACAACACGGTCTATCCTCCTACTCTGAATCTGAGAAGGCTTGTGGAAATGTTCGTCGGAACTGAATTCGATAGGGAAGCAAAGATAGTTTTAGCCGGAGACATAGTCCCTTCCAAAGGAAGAAGGGAGACGAAGGATCATCCTCCCATTCATCCCACCGCAGTGGCATCAAAGGAAGAGCTCAGTAAGGACGAATGGATAATTTACGAACTCGTCGTTAGGAGATTCTTAGCCTCTCTCGCCCCCAAAGCCGTTTGGGAGATTAGGAGAGTTGAACTTTCGGTTGATGGACTTATGTTTAGAGCATCGGGTAAAAGGCTTATCGAGAGGGGTTGGAGATCGATCTACACATACGTTCAAGCTGAGGAGAATGTAATTCCGGAATTTAAGATCGGAGAGGTTATAAAAATCGAAGCCAAGAGGATAGCCGAAAAGAAGACGAAACCGCCTCAGAGATACACCACGGGAAGGCTGATAAAACTCATGGAGAAGTTGGGCTTGGGAACTAAATCCACGAGGCACGAGATAATCAAAAAGCTTTACAGCAGGAGATACGTTTACGGAAATCCGCTGAAGCCTACAAATACGGCATTTGCAGTGATAGAGGCTCTGAAAAGAAATGCAGAACTGATAACACTTCCCGACATGACAGCGAAATTGGAGGAGGACATGGATTCGATAGCGGAGGGAAAGCTGGATGAAAAAACCGTTCTGCTCGAATCGGTAAGGTTTCTGGACAAGATCTTGAGCGATGTTAATACAGACGAGTTGGGCAAGAGCCTGAGGGAGGGGATCGAAGAGGACAGAAGGAAAGAGCTTGAAAAGAACTCGATAGGGAGGTGTCCGAAGTGCGGCGGAATATTAGTCGTAAAGAAGTTTGAAAAGCGATTCGTTGGGTGCACCAACTATCCGAACTGCGACTTTACCCTACCCCTCCCCCAGAAGGGCAAAATATACATAACGTCGAAGGTCTGCGAAAAGCACGGGTTAAAGAAGATAAAGATCAGAACGAAAGATGGAATTTGGAATCTCGGCTGTCCCTACTGCAATTATTTAAGCTGGAAAGAAAAGAAGAAGGATGCTACTTGAATATCTGAAGAACTCCTATGTAGTCCGTGTATAGTTCAGACGGATACGTAAACCACCACCACCGCCTAGTTACATCGTTTTGAACTACCAGAACTATCATCTTCCCGTTTCTGACGTAGTTCTTGATCTGAGTCGAGTTCAGCCCGATTCCGAGCCAAGTCTCGTAAGATGAGCTGGTCGTAGCTATTAGATCATACGATCCCTTCGTGTAATTCCAAATGTAGAGCGATTCTCCGTCATACCATCCAATTCCGTAACCGTTCCAGTTCACGTAGGTTTCTATAACGTTCGTCGTGTTCAGCCCGTAGATCTCAAATCTCTGCGCGGCGTAGTATCCCGAATCGGCTTCGCTTACTAAATATATGCCGTCGTCTTTCGTTATGTTTGCGGTCGGCAACGGCACTGTAGGTGTCGAGTTCGTCTTCGGCGGATTTGAAGAAACCTCGTTACCGAACGCGAACAACGCTCCGGGAGTGTTGGCATCGTAGGTAACGCCGTAGGGGAATTTGAGTCGAACGCCGGTGCTTATAACCGATATTTCATAGAGAACGAATCCGCACGACGCGCTGAAGTTTACCGTGGCATCTCCAGTTGAATTCGAGCTAAAAACGACTTTCGCGTAACCGTTTTTGTCGGTGTAAACAAGATTTTTCGGTGTGATTGATCCTACTCCGATCAAGGTAACGTTTACTGGATACCCCCTAACGGGGTTGTTGTATTCGTCGAGAACCTTAACACCCAAAACGATAGATTCGTTGACGTTTATGGTGTATGCGGTGGTCGGATTCGTCGGAATTATTCTAAAAGGCTTTGGCTTTTCGACGTTGACATACTGCACGGCTGTAACCGATACTCCTTTGAACAGCAGTGTGTATGACAGCTCAAGTTTAGTTACGTTTCGATACGTTACCGTAACGATATTGCTACTGCTGTTTACCGTTACGTTGTAACCCATACTCTCAAGCTCCGGTTTAATCTTAGACCAGTAGCTCGGACAATCGGTGCTGAAAGTCACTGTGACGTTTTTAGCCAAGACGTATCCACCGTAGGAAACTGGAACTACGACAAAATCTACCGGTTGAGATGAGGTGAACGAATTAAACGTCGTATTTATCAGCGGAATTTTTATTTCGTTCTGCGTGAACATCTGCTGGTCGGTAACGGCACCGATAAATCTATCCTCTATAAACCTCAAAATGGCTGTGTTCTCTAATAGCAGTTTGTATCCTCTGTTGTAAAAGTAATTCAGATCTATTTCAATGCGATTTGTGGTGTAATTATCCGATCTGAACGTTGCGGATCCGTTGGGCAGTAGCTCTTCGTAACTCAACTCAATCGTAAATCGCTTTGAAGTTACGGAGGATGCCATGGTAGGAGGAGAAAGCAGAAGTGGATATTTCGGATAATTTATACCCAAATCGAGTGTCACCGTGGTTAGCCTGTTGTCCATTATTTCCTTATCGAGGGTTTGAAGTTCTTCGGTAAGCCTGTCGATATGCTTAAGTTCCGCATCCTTACACATGCTCGGAACCATCTGAGTTTGGAGTATAGCCAAGAATATCATTAGGGTCAACATCAGGAGTATGAATCCGACCAAAACCGAGACACCTTTTCTGTTCATGCTGTCACCTTAATAGTATCTTAAACACTATATAGGTTGCCATCAAAAACACGTAGGAATGCTTCAGTCCGGACTCGATCTTGCCCTCTCCTATAACCCCCGCTATTATTCCCGAAAACAGTCCGACCATCAGCGATATCTCGAAGAAAACTTCCTTTATTGTATCGATATTCATAGTAAACGTTATGGAACCCATGGCGGTCGTATTCACCGCAAAAGCCGAGAGAAAGCTCTTGATGACGATATACACAACGAACAGGAATATAAATATCGACATGTATGTTATAATAATATATGTAAACATGTAGTTTTTAATTCTTTTCGAAAATCTAACTTCGGAATCCGCATATCTCGCAACGGTTATGAACGCGTCCTTGAAAGTTGGCGAAACCTCCAACGCCTTCGTTATTATCGGAATTATCTTCGCTATCAAGTCGCTTTTAATTCTAACCCCCAAAACGGCAAAAGCTCTGTGGATGGTCGTTCCCCACTCAATTTTTCTCCTTACTACGTTAATTTCCTTCGAAATTATTCCGATTTCGGACGATGAAATAACGTTAAGGGCTTCCAAGATGTTAAGTCCGGCTTCGTTTAGAACAGCAAGTTCTCTGAAAAGGTTGGGTATCTTCTCTTCTATTTTCTTGATAGTCCTACCCCTAAGCTCTACCAAAATTATCAAAGGAATTGCAACAGCGGACACCGTCAAAATTAGAGATCGCTCAAGGTTTAAAAATTTTGAAGCTACGGCAAATGTGATAATAGCGATCAACGCAAAATGAAAGCTTAGAATTCTAAATTGAAGTGTATAAATGGTTTTCTCTTTGAAGGGATACACGACGATCTTTTTCAATTTTTTCAAAAGTCTTCCGAATTCGTCTATCTTGAAGGTTTCAGCCCTACCGCTCCTAACACCTACTATCGGCTTTTCCACTTCTTCGAGTTCTTCCTCGATCTTCACCTTCGGTGTTGGCAGACTGGACTTGATAAGATACACGAAAGCTACGGTTGCCACCGGAAGAACGAAAGCTATTGCGAGTCGGTATAGGTTTATGACGTTCTCTCCGATCAACTGCATTACAACGAGGACGATGAGTAGAAAAAGGGGAAGCAGAACGAATATCGCAATGTAGACTTCAGCCATAATTCCCAAAAAGTCTATGTATGATTCGAAGCTTACCTCCTGCTCCTCAAGCAACTCCTCGGACTTACCCCTAAGAAATTCCGTGAGTCTGCCTCCGCTACTCATTACGAATATAAGATCGTCCAAGAACGCCGCGAGCTTTTCGCTCGGTGTTGTGTCCCTAACAAAACGCATGCTATCGAACAGATCGTGCTTGAAGTTCTCAACAAGATCAACGATAATTCTAAACTCCCTGCTTAGCTCTCCGCACATAACTTTAGATTCGGCTATGCACTTGATGATGTCGTAAACTCGGACACCTCCAACAGCCATTCCGAACATCATGTTTACGGCATGGGGTAGGTAGAGGTCGATCTCGTTTTTTCTTTTCGCGGCTATGAAAAAGGGGTAAGTCAGAACAAGATAGTGAACGAACTTAAATGAAATAATTCCCAACAACGAAGCACCCAATGCGACGTAAACTATGCTTAAAATCTTAAAATTTCGTATGATTATTTCCGGGGGTAGAATCCGAGCTATAAGGGGTGTTACCTTACCGAACGGAATTAAAATAGTGAAGATCAAAATTCCCAGCACCGCTCCTACCATCGCCGATACTGCGGAATATACGAAAGCTAAGGCGAGGTATCTTTGAGTGGTAATCGGCATTCGCGCTCTAACTATGGCTTTGGATAGATCCTCAAATTTTTCAGGCTTTTCCCTTATTAGTTTGCTATATCTACGGATTAGAGCTTTCAACGCTCATCACCTCTTCGAAAGCCTTTTCGGGACTTCGGTAGTACTCGTGGATAAGCTTGGTAACCGCTTTGTAGTGTCTGATTCCCTTGGCGTTCATAAGCTCTAAGAACTCCTTTCTTCTTTTTAATTCCTCTATAACCTCAAACGGCTCCATACCCATTATCTGGGCGATCTTCTCAAGTTTTTTGGAGTCTCCAATTTGGACGAACTTATCTTCTATTGGATCCCACTTGAAGAGCGGATTTACGAGCAGATTCTTGTTGGCCGGATCTATTCCGAAGATTTCGTTGACCTCCCTCGCTCTTCTCTTTCTGATCCCCCTCCTAACCCACATGAACTGCACTATGACCGCATCTAAAAACTGAATCATAACCCTCGGAACGTTTAAAGGATCGTTCTCCAACCTGTAAACTAATTGATTAACATCTCCGGCGTGCAGAGTAGAATACGAAGCGTGTCCGGTTGACATAGCCTGAAACAGCGTCTGAGCTTCTCGTCCTCTTACCTCTCCGACTATGATGTAATCTGGTCTCTGCCTCAGAGCAGCCCTAAGCAGATCATACATGTCTATTTCGTGCCCCTCAATACCCATCCTCGTAACTCCGGCAATCCAGTTTTCATGATAGAGCTGGATCTCTCTTGTATCCTCAATCGAGATAACCTTTGCTTCTGGAGGTATAAACATCATCAGAGCGTTCATCGTCGTTGTTTTTCCTGCCGCGGTTTCTCCGATAACCATGAAGCTCATCTTATTCTCTACGAGTAACCAGAAATAGGCTAATATTGCTGAATTCATAGTTCCAAATCTCATAAGATCAATAGGTGTGAATGGCTCTACTCTGAACTTTCTGATGGTAAAACTGCTACCTCTCGTCGTAATTTCAGTTCCGTAGGTAGCTTGCAGTCTGCTACCATCCGGCAAAGTCGCATCTATAAGCGGGTTCGCATACGATATGTGCTTACCAGATTTCTGGCAGAGTAAAAGGACGAGAGAATCCAGCTGTTCTTTGGAAAACTTTACGTTCGTTTTCAAGCTACCGAACTTTCTGTGAAAGACGTAAATCGGAATATCGTAACCGTCGCACGAGATGTCCTCCAAATACGGATCGTTCATAAAACATTCGAGTGGACCGAAGCCGAAGAAATCCCGAAAGAGAAAGTAGAGGATCTTGAGCGAGAGATTGCTTTTAATCTTTATTGCGTATTCGTCCATGAGCTCGTCCAAAGTGTCCACGATTACCTTTATTCTCGTCTGCACATCCCTACCGTAATCCTTCAGAACGAGAATTCGCTTTAGATCGTTGTATATAATGGACATCAGTTCGTATTCGTCTTCCGCAAGCTGAGGCTCTATTACGTAATACATTTGCTGTAACGTGTCCAAATTTTTTCTAATCTGAACTTTAAGAAACTCTGGAACGATCCAGTAATCTTCAACAACTTCTTCGTTTTCCGGAACTTCGACTTCCAATATCGGCTTTTTGACTTCATCGTAAATTTCCAATAAGATTTTATAGTGATCTGGCAGTGATATCTTAAACAGTTCCGATACCATTATCATTATAATGGTTTCATCATTTTAAAAAATGTATCGAAAAAAAATAAAATTTAACTAAAAAAATTAGGAGGGTGTTACCGGTCTTATTCTTACTGGAACATCCTTCCACAGTAATAATGTAGTCGTTGTATTATTTATTGCGTTCACTTTGATTGTGTAATCTCCAGCCGCGTTAGGAATGAACACCGCCGATATTATTCCACTGCTGGTGTTGGTTATCACCAAACCGTTAACAGTTACGTTACCATCTGTCGCATTTATCAATTTGCCTTTAATATTTATGACCTCCCCAATGTATAGCGGAATTGGATAGCCTACGGACCCCTTCCAATTTATAGTTAGGTTATCGAGTTTTCTTATGTCGTCTATTACGGGATAGAAGGTAACGTTTGTTTTGTTGATATTAATGCTCGTTCCGTTCAGATAAACACCTTTTTCGGTGTAGAACGTAACGTTTGCAGTAACGTTTTGAGTTAGGTTGTTCGTGAATGTATACTGAGGAGAAATCTCCAAAACCCAAGCTGTATCGTTCTTTCTGAAGTATGTGAGTATGAAGCTGTCGTTGGTGTAATCGATGACCTTTCCGTCAATCTCCATCTTAAATCCGACGTCTT
This sequence comes from Archaeoglobaceae archaeon, assembly GCA_015523335.1. GTDB lineage: Archaea > Halobacteriota > Archaeoglobi > Archaeoglobales > Archaeoglobaceae > WAKM01. The sequence continues at coordinate 37,577 of WAKM01000031.1, forward strand.
TTGGCGGTGTTTTATCCAAATACGTTATTATGTATAGATTCTTAACACGACTTACCAATACTTTGCCGGGAGTCTGCTGATATGTAGTAGTCCTGTTATATACACTTATAACTGCGCTCGCAGAACCACTTAGACCGTTGTTGCTCGTCACATCAAAAGTCAGTTTTTCGTTAACGTATGTCTGTCCGCCAGATACGAAATTACGCAACGGTGTCCAGCTGACGATAACAGTCGTATTGTTAAGGTTATACTTAGCTATATTGCTGTTTGTAGAATTGATTTCAACAGGTGATCCCGATATAGTCACATTGGAACTGTCTATCGGATAATTTGCTATCACCTTTATAGTTACTGTTTCGCCTTCTGTAATGTTATTCCTGCTTGGAACAACCTCAACTATCAACGGTGCCTTCTTATCGAACACTTGAACACTTACGGATGTTGAGTTGATGCCGTATGGCGGACTGTAAACCGTTATATTTATCGTAGCGGTTGTATTCTTATTGGTGTAATTGAACAGGGGAGTCCATACCATATTTGCCGTGCTGTTGTTCACGGTCAAAGTAACTATGCTGTTAGCGTTGGTTATGGGCGGTGTTGCGTTGTATGTAATTTTACTGATCGGATGAGTAGATGTTATGTTTATTCCCACAGTCTCGCCTTCCCAAATCGCAGTCTTATTAGGTGTTGCTGTAACTATCAGATTGCCAGAGAAGTTCATCGTTACATTGAATTGCACGGAATGTAAACCTGAGCGGTCGTAATACGTTATGTTTCCAATTGCGACGGTCTGCTTTCCAGCTATCGTCGAGTTAACCCAAACTGTAACGCTCGTATTGTTCTTAAGTTCGTTCCAGTGCCATGCAACAACGTTACCGCTCACGGACGTCGGGCTTGGAATTGCATGATCGAACCTGACGTTCGGATTGTCGAAGTTCAAGGTCAACGTTACGTTCGTAGCGTAAACCGTTATTTCTTTATAAATTTCGTCGTAGATCTCCTTGAGATCCCCCTCGCTTGCGGCGTAGTAGTATTTACCTCCCGTAATCTCTGCTATCTGCTTTAGCAAACTTTCATTGACGGCACCGAAACCTATCGTGTATATCCTATATCCCAACGGTTTCGCGATATACCTTGCAACATCTATTGGGCTTATACCGTTGTTCCAGCCTCCATCGGTGAGCAGTATTATAGCCTTTACGGACTGCCTGCTGGAAGCATTTAAGATGTCGCATGCTTTCTTGAGTCCCTCGCCTAAAGCCGTTAGCTCGTATACGCGTGTAAATCTTCTACAGCAACAGCCCATACATATCCAGTCGTCGAGGGTTAGGCTGTCGATCGTGCTGTTAAGTGCAATCTTGTCGTCGGTTAGATTCAGCTTAATCTCGGTCGTGTCTACTGAACCCACTCTTACTACAGCCGCTCTGTCATCATCTTTAAGCAAGCCAACGAAATACTTAGCGGTATCCTTTGCGGCGTCTATTCTTGTCGGCGGTAGAGCTATTATCAGAGTTCTTATTTCAGTTCTTGGCATTCCGTAAAGTTTTGCGTATACGGTGTGAGTTCCAGCCGAGACATTTTCAAAAATAAAGCTTGCTGGATCACCGCATGTGCTCCATCCCATGCACATGTATCCCCAATATTGGCTCGGCGTTGTGTTATCCAAAGCTACATCTATTCTGTCGTAACCCATACTGCTATCGTTGTAGTAGTCTTCCAACGGATAGCTCAGCAAAATTTCTACGTTGGACGTTTTATCTAATGTGAAGTTCGCGATGGGAACCCACATTCCATAGCGATGTATAACATTCGTAATGTTTACCGTGACAGGGCCGTAGATAACCTTACTGTATCTGCCCATCGAAGGTGAGCAGTCTACTGCAAGAACTACATCAACCGGTATATGCTTAACCGCCGGATTCACGGTTAAATTTACGGTAAAACCTGAGGCTTTACCTACGACTCCTTGGGAGTATACGTTACTCGGAACTCTTAGAACTTCCGCGTTGACTACTGTTAACACTGCTGACAATACCAATACGGCAAGTATTATTTTTTTCAAGTTAACCACCTCCTATCAGCGTATCTTCAATAAGATACTGCATCGGATTAAACGGATCCGTTCCGTGCTGGGTTTCGATTATGTTTGGAACGCCGTCTCCGTCTATGTCCTCATCTATCGCGTTCGGAATTCCGTCCTTATCCTTGTCGCCAATTTTCTTTGCCGTCAACTTTAAGCTACCGATCGTTACAAATGTTAACAGCAACAGCAAAGCCAACAACCACCTCATACTATCACCTATCTTCTAAATTATTTATCACTACATTACTTAAGCTTTTTTGTTAGAAAATATATAAAATATTATGATACAAATTTTGTTTTTACAAAATATAATCTTCATTAAGAGGTTAACAGGAGTCTCATTTCGGCTTACCGAAAAAGACTTACACCTCAAAACTCGAACTTCGGTAGATAAAATTGACATTAAGGTAAAATATTTAACAACGAATTTGAATTAAAATACCGATAAAGTTTTAACGACCGATCAAAACAATCTAAAAGTTGCAATTCGTATGATCGTTATTAAAATTAGTCGGTGAATATTCAAAACATTTCAAAATTTTTAAATACGTTTATCATTGGATGCAAGGTATGGATTGGGTGTTTATAGAAGATGAACTCGAATATGACGGTTCTCAATTAAAATCTCTGTGGGCTTACAGCCTTTTGGGTATTAAAGAGGACAGCATAATTTCCTTCATCGGACCTTGCAACGTAAAACGTGAGCACATGGTTGATTACGAAGATTATGCATCCGGCTATTCTATATATTCGCCAAAAATGTTGCATTTTATAGTCGAACACTTCGATGAGGTTAGCTTGAGGCTGATCTACACGAGGCAGAGGCTCTTAGTAACCATCGCAAGAGATACGATCGATCCGGCAATTGAAAGAGTTGGAGACGATCTCTACTGGAACGGAAAAAAGCTCAGCGTTAGCATAGCTACGATTTCGCCGATTTCGGCAAAGATTCATTTTGGAATAAATATAGAGAGTCCCGAAGGCTACGCCTGCCTAAGAGAGATAGGTGTAAACGACGTTAAGGAACTCGCAATAGAGATTTGCAGAAGATACACGGCGGAAATAATGGATATAGAAGAAGATTTAAGAAAAACAAGACCCATCGAAAGCTTTTAAGATGAAGTCTTGGCCAATACAATTTCGATCGTCGAGACGTTTACCTTCCTTCCCTGCTCCGAATCCAGCTCCTCGGTGTCGATCTTTATGCTCTTCACTGTAACGTTCGGCAGGAATCTGTTTCTTACGATCTCTGCCACGTCTACAGCCCTGCTGATAGCCCTACCTCTCGCTTTAATTGCTACCTCTTCCGCTCCCTCATTAAACTGCGTCAATGTAGCCAATACGTAGTTCATTACCGGCTTGTTGCCTACATAGACTACGTGCTCCGTCATGGCGATCACCCAAGGTATGCAAAAAAGTGTTTGCTATTTAAACTTTGCTCACTATGGTATGTAGCCGAGGTAGTACAGCGTAGAAAGAACAAGCACTATCGCGGTTAAAATTATCGCAACATCTATTACTTTAACTCCTATACCTTTTTCCTCTTCCGTCGGAATTCCAGCGAGATGTATCGCCTTCTCGGCCACATTGAGGTCTTCATCGAGGTATCCTTTTTCAATTAACCTTTCGATAGCCCTGCTTATGACTATCTCCGGATAACCGGTAGCTTTGGAGATCCTTCGGATGTTCGCTCCGTATCTAAGTACGGATTTCAGAACGTTTATCTCGACATCCGAAAGGTATGGTTGCTCTTTAAACTTTGGCTTTATTTCCGCTTTAGGCTTAACCTTGGCTGACTTCGGCTCCTCTTTAATAGTTTTTTCTTCTTTAACCTCTACATGTGGGGATATCGATTCGACAACCTTTTCATCTGAAACAGCCTTCTCAAGTTCGGATACGCCTACGCTCAAATTTTCAATTCTCTGCTTGATCCTTTCGAGTCTTTCAATCTGAGCCTGCCTATCCTCTTTAGACTCTTCGTCGAGAGCTCTCTTCTTGATAGTTTCGCGAACCTGCTTGACGATACTTTCGATTCTGTCATCTTTCCTATCCTCACCCCCTCTTTTCTTTACGATAAAAGATTCATCGTCATCGAGTAATGCGTTCAATATCTTCTTTTCATCGTTCACACCCATCACCATCCGAAGAGGTATTTCAGCTTACCATAAGGCTTGACTTCCACCTTACTGCCGACTATCTTCTTTGCAAGCAGTAGAAACTCCTTGGAAACTTTCGAATCCGGTTTTTTTATCGTTACCGGCACACCCTCTTTCCAGCATTCGGTTATGAGCTTAGATTCCCTTATTATACCTATCGTTTCGGCACCTATGGCTTTCTCTGCATAGTCGATCATCTTCTTTTCTCCCTTGTATCTGTTCACTATGATACCCCTTACCGCGATGTCCGATATGTCCGCGATCTTTCTAACTTTGTGTGCGTCCGATATGGCTGTTTTTTCCGGATTTATCACGATGCAGATTTTATCCGAGCTTAGCATCGGAATCATTGCATACTTGCTCAATCCAGCCGCTACGTCCAATACAATAAAGTCATAATCATGTTTAAGACTTTCGATTATATCCTTCAATTTCTCCATGTCTATCTCTTCGAGTGCTTTTACGGACGTTGAAGCTGGAATAATATCGAGTCTTCCCACGTTCTTAGCTCTGATTCTGTAGATAGAATCTTCGAGATAGTTTATATCTCTCAGAGCGTCCAAAAGAGATACTAAGGGATCTTCTATTCCGAAGAAAGTGTGAAGATTAGGAAGTGCTATGTCGCAATCGATTACGAGGGTTTTTCCGAATTTGGACAGCATGACCGATAGATTCGCCGCCACGGTTGTTTTTCCGACTCCACCCTTACCGGAGCATATTGCGATTACTGGCATTTTCTCACTATCGGCTAAATGATAAAATATATATTTTCTTTTCATCATAGTAAAGTCGATGCCAAAAGTTAGCATTGCAATAGCATTAGCCCTGATCGTTCTGATCGTATTTCCGGTTTCGGCTCTAACCTCAGCAGATTTTGACGTTAAAATAGTTACGTTCGTTCACGATTATAACAAATACATCACGAGATGGAACGATGTCTTCAGACAAGGTGAAACTCTAAAGCTCTATTTGGGTGTCGGAAACCTGAATAAAAATATAGGTGCAGTTGCCATAGATTTCGTAATATTCGTCAAGGATCCGAACAATTACGTCGTTTACAAGAAGGTCGTCGAAATAAGGAAGCTCGGATACATCGATCACGTTTACACTGTTGTGGACATTCCAATTGGAGAGAACTGGCTTGACGGAAAATACACAATTGAGGCGTATGCGTTTGACGTTCTGAACTACACGGCTGTCCTAAAGAGCTACACAAAGTATAACATCTTTTCCGCAACTGGTGGAGGAGAGATAAAGACTATAAGTAGGAAGGATGCGCCCTACGTTAAGAAGGAGATAACGTTCTACGTTAATTCAAATGCGGATACCGTTCCTCCGAATAGGTTCGTTATATTCGATTCTCAGTTTGAATCCCGAATACTTCCAGTCAACGTTCCGAACAAGCTCGAAGTTTCCGTTTTGAACAATTTCGACAAAGAGGGTGAGATAAAGATCGGGCTAAAGGTTGACGGTAAGGTAGTGGAAACTAAGGTAGTCGACTTGAAGGGTTATGAAGTCAAAAGAATTGGATTTACCGTTCCTCCGCTTTCGAAGGGAACCCACAGGATTGAGATCGTTGCTTTCGATAACCACGTCAAGTTCGCCGATACGCCGCCGATATTCATAAAGCCCCTACTTTACGATAAATCGATACTACTCGGAAAGGTTTACGATGGATGCATAATATACACCCCAAACAATTACGTGCTCGGTAGCGTCGGCATATCGGAGATAAATAACGTAAATGTGGAATCGGCGGTAAGTGTATTTAACGAGAACGGTTATCTGATGAACAGAGAGTCCGCGGAGAGAGTTTTTACGAACATATTAGCCTATACATACATAAACTACGTAAAAACTGGAACAATTTCGGTTGCCCTACTTAAGGGAAGCGATGAAAGGGCGGAAGTCGTTCTTCCGAGGTTACTTAAATACGTAAAGAAGAAGACGAAAGCTCCGATACGATACTTGGGCGTCAGAGACTACTACCACCTCGGCGATGTTGACGTTTTGATCTACGTTGGAAACAGCGTTCCGAAGCTCAGTATGCTCGATTACTTCTTCAGGAATGGCGGCGTTCTCGTTATAGATAACACGGATTACTGGAAAGACCTATCCAGTTCAATCGAGGCTCAAGCGTGCTTCATGAAGAACTGGAGCGGTTTGTCCTATTCGGATGAGCTTTACAAGTCCTACTACGATTTCAACGTTAATAAGGTGGTTACCATAACCGTCAAGGAGCATATACCTCCGAAGTTCGTGTATTCCGATCTGAACGTGGATAAGTTCATTACGGACGTCGGAACACCTGTGACGATTTCGTTTAAGGTTAGGAACATCGGCGGGACTGGAAAGGAAAAGGTCGAAGTTAAGGTAAACAACGAAATCGTGTTCAGCAAGGAGATCGAGCTCAAGAAAGGTGAAGAAAAGATCATTTCGTTCAAATACACACCGAAGGTAGAGGGGAGCTACAAAGTTCAGATAGTCGGAACTGATTTGATCAAGGTATTCTTCGCGAAGAGTAAAACGGAAGTTTCCGCAGAGGGAATTAAGATTACGCCGACTCCCGTTAAAGAGAAAAAGAAGGGTGCTGGACTCGTCGTAGGTTCTGCGGCGTTATTGGCAGTCTTGGTGATAATTCGAATGCTCATGCGTGATTGAATATGTTATCAGAGCTTGAGGAGGACGTTCTTGAGGCTATAATTTTAGGAAAGAGGAGAGTGGATCAAATCGCAGAATTCTGCGGAATTCCGGAATTCACCGTGAACGAGATCGTCAAGCGATTGATCGAGAAGGGGTATATATCCGAAGAGTTATTTCCAACTGTAAAAGCATACAAAGATTTAAGGTGGATAGACAGGACGCATCTTCCCGCATTTTACGGTGAAAATTTTAGGAGGTTTTTTAAAGCAATTCTCGATATTATTATAATTTTGATAATATTGTTTTTAATAAAAAATGCTTTGATTTAATGCGATTAACCGGAGCGAGGGACTCAAAGATGTTGATAGCCGTAGAAGGAATCGACGGTTCGGGTAAGACTACCGTAGTTAAGTTCCTCGAAGAAGAGCTTAAAAAGAGAGGATACGACGTAGTCGTATTCAAAGAACCAACGAACAGCGAATGGGGTAGAAAGATCAAAAGAGCATTCAAAGATAGAAGGTTAAAGCCCGAAGAGGAGCTTGAACTATTTTTGAAAGATAGGGTGTGGAACGTAAAGAATAACGTTGTGCCTGCACTTAAAGCTGGTAAGGTCGTAATAATGGATAGATACTACTACTCTACGATAGCCTATCAGGGCGCCTTGGGAATAGATCCTGATTATATAAGGCAATTGAATGAAAAAATTGCGCCGAAACCGGATTTGGTAATAATTCTGGACGTTAAACCTGAAACAGCTTTGAAAAGAATAATAGGTAGAGGTAACAGACCGAACAGATTCGAAGATCTTGAATACCTGAGAAGAGTTCGGGAAATATTTTTATCTCTGAAAAATAAAAATATCGTTGTGATAGATGCCGAAAGGGATCTGGAAAACGTCAAATCCGATGTTCTTAAAGTAGTTTCCAAATACTTGGCTACGAAATCTTAACCGATCGAGGGGCAAAATTTATCTTACCTTATCTTTAACAATATTCCAAGCCGGGGTTGCAGAGCTCGGCACTGCGGGGGACTCGAGATCCCCTGCCCGTAAGGGTTCGTGGGTTCAAATCCCACCCCCGGCGTA
>WAKM01000032.1 GCA_015523335.1 Archaeoglobaceae archaeon
GATATATGTTTTTCTCTAAGTCTTCTGGCAGTGTGGATGGTATATATAAGGTAATAGCTGAGATTAAAACAAAGGAGTGGAACAAGACAATTGTAATTATACCTAAAAGAAAATTCAAAAATTCTTATATTTTAAATTTCCCAATAGATGTATACTACTTTAGAAGTATATACAACAGGATAAACAACGAGCTCGGTTTTAAGGGAACAAATCCTGAGGTGGTTATATCCATAAAGACTTACGTAAGAGGTAGAAATTTCTCAGATACGTTCTTACATACCCTCAGCTTTCCCCTCCTTTCGAAAGCTTTCAAGATTTCGACAAAACATAAAACATCGAAGGTAAGGACATTGAAAAAGATAGTTTACATTGTTGATGAGGGTAAGAATTCAATAAAGATTGCAACGGGCATTTTGTCCATCCTATCTTTCTTGGCTGTCGGTATATTTTGCTGGAGAGTTAAGCCCATAAAGATAGAAAAGGATTTGGCTACAGTTATATATGAAAGGAACAGGGATTTTATAATACTCGGAAAACTTGAAATTAGGGACTCCACAGTTGTTACAGTTAACAGCTTTGATGATTTACTTAAAACGGCAGAAATATTAAATAAACCAATAATAAAAGATGGAAAGAGGTTTGGATTGATCGACGGATATACTGTTTATGTTTTCGAGTTTAAGGGATAAATCACCATCTCTTGACTCCCCATTTCCAGTAGATGTATAGGTTAAGGACGTCCTTCAAATCCAATTTGCCATCCGGCCAGAAGTCGTAGTATTTCTTATACTGCTGGAACTTTGGATCCTTAAAGTGCCACTGGAGGTAGATTATATCGTTGATGTCAAACTTTCCGTCGCCGTTTATATCTTCATATAACCCATCGCCATCCAAATCTTTCGACATTGGAGGACATTGTTTCTTCTCACCGACGCAAATCATCTTTGTTATGCTTGATGATACGTTAGTGTCATCAACGACAGTCAAAGTTACGTTGTATTCTCCATATTCCTTATACGTATGCGTCACTTTGCACCCCGTAGCTTTACTTCCGTCCCCGAAGTCCCAGTAGCATTTAACTTTTCCGTTATCTGGATCGTAACCCGTAAATGTGAACGTTACATTTCTGCCGGAAACTGTGTATTTGAAGTCTGCTATTGGAGCGTAGCTTGTTGTGAAGTTCCAAGTTCTGGATTTGACCTCTCCGAATTCTCCCTTAACGATTACAAACCACTTGTAAGTGGTTCCCGGTTTGAGGTTGTTCCATGTTATACTGCCGTTGTTCGAAGTTCCTATTAACTTTCCATCTCCACTGTAAAATTCGACAGTATAGTTTTTAGCACCCTCAACCTTAACCCTCAGAGTGGGTGAAAGAGGAACGTTTGTCGCTCCGTTTGGAGGATATACCAGCGTTATATTTATAGCAACACCACACACGTGTATTATGAAAGTTCCTTCGGTGCTTGCGCCCTTATCGTCAGATACGACGAACTTAACCGTGTAATTACCCGGCTTCTGTGGTATCCAGTAGAATGTAAAATTCGTTAGCTTTGCACCTTCCGGCAGTTCCAAGGGCTTACAAGTTATGCTATCTCCATCGGGATCGCTTGCATTTATGTGAACGACAACATTTTCTCCAACCTTTGCGTGTATTTCGCCTATTTTCTCAACAATCGGTGGATGATTTGGCAAGGGTTCGGCGTAGAAATCATACCAAACCTCCGTTCTTCCATCCGAAATTCTAATGAGATACTTTCCATATTCCTTCGGTTTGAACACATAGTCTCCACCAACTTGCTTTCTTTCAATTATAGGCACAGTTATCTGGGAGAGTTTAAAGACCTTAACCGTAACATTTTCGTTGAACCTCATGTGAACTGCTCCTTCATAGAAAGGATACGTGTAGTATCTGCGCTCGTAATTGCTGAACACTTTAACGTTCTTTTCGGGTTTGCTTAATATCTCGACCTTCAATGAACTCGGCTTTCCGCTTTCAAGCTTAGGTAACTTCAGTGTGGGATCCCCAAGCAGAACAGTTTGAAGGATTACTTGATATATCCACTTGGTTTTTTTATCCTTTGGATTTACCGGCTTAAGGTTATATTTATTCGAGTAATACGTTAAAGCATCCTTGAAAGCTTCACCGAATGTATTAACTTTGCCTATGTCCTCAAGAATTCTCGATGTTATAACGTGCATGTAATTGAAGTTCGTAAACTTTACAAAACCGTTATTTATCTCAAACTGCCCATCTATTGTAGTACTCCTAGCCGACGCTATTGATGCTATAGCTCCAGCTTTTATAGTAAGTAGATATTCGGCAAAAGACTTGTCTTTAGGTGGATACCATATCCATAAGTTCGGGGCAAGTTCGGTATCATAGGCTGCAACTTCACATCCCTCTGATATAAATATTGGAAGTACAGAGTCCTTTTTTTTCAATAGACTAAGATCCCTTTTGGTATACATTGGACCTGCAATTTCAATACCATCTACTGTTCCATGCTGGCTGTGGAATACGATTCCATATCCACCCGAAAACGCGTCATTAAAAGTAATTCTAACAAGTTCTTTGAATTTATTTTTAAATAAGTCTTTTTGAATACCATCACTCTCCATAATTATGGTTGAGCTAAACTTGGAGGTTACGTTATTCCACATAAAATCGCTTACACTTAACTCACCTAACCAAACTTCAACATCATCTATAGCCTCATAATCCGTTCTCCCGGGACACGCCTCGATCTTACCACCGTAGAAGATAGCCCTTCTGAATTTGTCGATGTTGAAGTTTGCATAATAATCCTTGAGCTTGTCGATATATATTTTAGCTTCCTTTGCATTATCGACGGGAATCCTTCCGACTGCAAAATCCGGTTTCATGTCATAGTCTGGAGATGCATAGAAGAAGTCAGTGGGTGTTTCCGTAACCCCTGCGAATAGCTCATAATCGAAGTAGTAGCTCGGCGGAATGATTTTTGCATCTCCAAATAGTGTTACATATTCGGCATTCCCAATCTGAGTTCTCAGAAACGCTATTATTTTCTTAGCAAGTGTGTAGTTGTATCCTTTTATATCCTTTAGCGTTCCATTTGCGCAACCGTAAATCGGTGGATCGTTTGCTGGAGTATAATTTTTCCATATTTTTCCAATTGTTACGATCTCTGATGATATTCCCATGGATTTATGGATGGATGATAGTTCCTCCGCATACGGCTTTAGATCGTTGGACGTTATTATTATTTCGTCAATCGCCGTCGCAATTCCGCAGATCATTGTCATTATCATTACCATTCCTAATAAACATCCAAACTTATCTATTTTCATTTTTATCACCTCCTAAATTCTACTCATCATTATTATTGTTATCATTCCTTTTTAGAGGATATGTACTTGAAAAATAAAAGCCTTTCGGCAGAACTTTAAAAATTACAAAATTATTTTTATAATAAAATTTCGATATTCAAACCGATTTCAAGCCAAGCCCATGCCCAGACGACGCATTCAAAAGCCCTAACGAGATCTCCCTTCTCCAAAAAGTATTCCGAATCGGAGATGTAGGCTCGAATGTTCCTCAGAAATTCTTCGCCGTTTCGATCAACAGCTTTAACGTTTTTAATCCTGCTCTTGATTCTTTCCAGCCATTTCAAAGTTTCGTTTCTAAGCTCTTCGACTATCTTTTCCGCATCCATTTTATCACCGCTTTTTCACGAACAGCGTTAAACCATCTCTTCCGACGACTACGACTTCATCACCCTTCTTCAGATCATCTTCACTCACGCACCTCCAAATCTCTCCCCTCACCTTAACCAATCCCTTTCCCTCTTTGAACTCCATGATCTCACCGACTTCGCCTATCATAGCTTCTCCGCCGACCTTCTTCTTCATCCTCTTCAACTGAGCGACCTTGATTATTACGAATGTCATTATGGTGGCTATTCCCAAGGTTATCCCGCCGACGAACATCAGAAAATACTTGTAAAATTCCTTCGGCATCAGAGGTTCTTTGAAAAGCATTATACAGCCCAAGGTCATGCATATTATTGAAGCTATACCCAATATGCCTAAGGTGGGTGTTAGAAGCTCCAACACGAGCAGAAGTATTCCGAACAGGATAAGAATGACGGCGAACGCGTTTATACTTATGGCACCCAAGCCGAACAAAGCCAAGATAAGACAAATCGCTCCGAATACCTCCATTCCGAAGCCGGGGGTCATGAGTCCGAATATGAGGCAGTAGATGCCCAGAATTAGGAGAACAAAGGCGACCATCGGATTCGAAAGGATCTCGTATATCCGGGATTTCAGAGGCTTTTTAACATTTACAATTTCCACCGTGCTGAAATCGAGTTTTATTTTCCTCCCTTTAACGTTAACTGTCCAACCGTTTATCTTTTTAAATAGTTCTCCCGGCGAATCGGCTAAAACGTCTATGACACCCTTTTTGTAGGCTTCCTCAGCTGACAGACTCAATCCTTCCGTGACGAACTTTTTAACGATTTCTGCCGGTCTTTTCCTCATCTCCGCGATACTTTTAGCGTAACTCGCAATGTAGTTGACAGTCTTGTTCTCAACTCTTGGTGGAAAGCCGGAAACGTAAGGAGTAGCCGCTCCTACCGAAGTTCCGTTAGCCATCGCCGCAATATTTCCGGCTATCAGTATGAACGAGCCGGCGGAAGCTGAGAAGGCTCCAGAAGGATAAACGTAAGTTATTACGGGGATGTCGCTGTTCAGAATGTCGGAAACGATTTCCTTCGTTGCCGAAAGCAAGCCGCCGGGGGTGTCTATGACGACCAGAATTGCATCCGCATGAACTTCCTCCGCCTTCTTGAAAGCATAATCTACAAGGATTGCGGTTCCCTGATTTATCTCACCCTTTACATCGACTCTAACAACGACAGCACCCTTTGCTATCGATATGAGAAGGATCAAAGCTGTAAGTATCGTGAAAATCCTCAAACGCATATGACGAATTTAAAGCAACTGTATATTACCCTTTGCTCGAATAGGTTAAATTGAAAGCCGATGAGGATAGGACATGAGGGGATTTTTGGTCGTAGGAAATAAAGCCGTAACGAAGCCGTTCAGTCTTAAGGATCTCGCCGGTTCGGCTGGGAGGATGGACATTCTGTGCAGATGCGTCGCTCAGGCTCTGTTCATCTCTCACGGCATAAGGAGAGATTCCGAGATATATCTGCTTCTCTTGGGTAAGCCCGACCCTCCGAAAGCTCTGAAGATTTTGGGTAGCGAGGTCAGATATATGGCGCCGGACGAAAGGAATATCGGTGGTTTAATAAGAAAAGCCTTGCAGATTAAGGTTGACAGTAATTGGAAGCTGAGCACTCCCGGAATCTACATCGCAAGGAAAAATCTTAAAGATCTTTTGGACGAAATATCTGAGAAATACGACACGATAGTTTACCTAAGGGAAGGCGGGGTTGATATTAGAGATGTAGCATGCGATTTGAAAAATCCGCTCTTCGTGCTGGGCGATCACATCGGGCTTAGGGATGAAGATGAAAGGCTGGTTTTGAAGTATGCAGATATGACGGTCTCTCTATCTCCTCTTTCGCTTCAGGCCGACCAGTGCGTAGTTATAACGCATTACGAATTAGATAGGTGTAGCATGCAATCAGAATCGAAAGCAAAAGCAGAGACCAATCCTTAAGCTTCGGCTTCTCACATCTTATTATTCTTCTGTCGAAGTTAAATCCTCTCGAATAGAGGGTTTCGGCCATCGCAAAAGCTCTAAGAACGGTTATAGCCGAAAAAGCCTTCATCAGCTTGACGTAATATTCGAAACCCTTGACACCGCTTAATATCAACGCTTCCGAAGTAAGCTTGAGGTCTCTTATCAGAATCTGGAACATCCTCATAGCTATCGAAATCGAATGGGCCAATTTCGGCGGGATTCTGAAATACATCAGAGCGTAGCCGAATTTCTCGGGCTGGATTCCGTAGAGCAGGCATCCTATGCAGATTAAGGCTGTAACTGTCGGAATCTTCTCCAAACCGCCCAAAACGAAACTGATGAGTCCGAAGAAGGCTATGAATGGAATTGAAGCCAACAAGCCGGCGAGAGTTTTCTTCGGATTGAATAAAAACGTCAGAAAGATTATTGCCAAAGTTACGTCGATTCTGAAGGAGTATGCGGAGATGCAGAGTATTAGGACTGAGATTAGGCACGTTCTCGGCTCGAAATCGGATTCTTCCAGCGCTATCTCTATAAGTCTAAGGTAACTCCAGAACCTCATCGCAACAACCCGCAAGCTCCAAATCGTGAGTAGCCATAATCACGGTTTTACCTAACTTCCTTGCTATTTCCAGCAACTTCAATTTGAATCTCCAATCCTGCCCGGCTGTTGGTTCATCGAGCAATACTACATCCCCGCAGAAGGCTTTTGCAATTGCAACCCTTTTGGCTTGTCCGAAGCTTAAGGAGTGCGGATGTCTATTGGCTAAGCTCTCCAATCCGAAGAGTTTGAGCATTTCGGGCTTAACTTCTTCACAAACCCGATTTTCGAATAGATGGTAGTTCGGGAAGCTGAAAGACATCGAAACCTTCCCTTTAACTTCTATGCTACCATCCCAAGGCTTCAGAAGTCCGGCTATGAGCTTCAGCAGTGTTGTCTTACCGCATCCGTTCAATCCGACTATCGCAAGGATCTCACCCTCCTTAACTTCAAAGGAGAGATCTTCAAATAACGGTTCATCGTAGCCGAAGGTAATGGAC
>WAKM01000033.1 GCA_015523335.1 Archaeoglobaceae archaeon
GGATAACACGGTTAGCCAGAAGTTCATGTTTTTTAAGGATTTACGCCTTTCTTCCACGACTATTCCGTGTAAAAGACCGGTTACGGTTAACCAAGGCATGAGTGAAGCATTTTCAACCGGATCCCAACCCCAGAATCCGCCCCAACCCAGAACCTTGTATGACCACCACATTCCCAAGAAAATTCCCAAAGTTAGAAATATCCAAGTCAATAGGAGCCATCTCCTCGCATCCCTTATCCAACTTTCCCTCTTGTAAACTCCAGAAAGGGCAATTGAGAACGGAATCGTCATGCTGGAATACGCTAAGAATACCACCGGCGGATGCAGAACCATCTCGATCGTTCTCAGCAGAGGATTGAGTCCGTAGCCGTTTGGGGGTGTGAAGTTCAATCGGACGAACGGATTCGAAATCGTCGCCAGAACGCAGACCAAGAACAAGAAGACCCAAGACGAAATAGCAAGGGCGAGGTTATCTCTTTTCGCGTAGTAGAAGATCAGATTCATAACCGCCAAGAACGAAACCCAAAGCAAAAGCGATCCTTCCTTGCCAGCCCAAACGGCACTTATCAGGTATATCAAAGGCAGAGTAGTATCGGAATACTCGTAAACGTAGAGAACGTTAAAATCGTGAACGAGGAAGTAATAGATGAGAAGAAACAACGCAAGCAGGATCGTGAATGTATAACCTACCAAAGCGTAGAAACCGATTTTCGACTTTTTAAGAAAACCGTAGATGCTCAAAGCCGAAAGCAGAGCGGATATTATCAGCAGGACGTTGCCGATCTCCATGATTCCACCGTAAACAGCTATGTATATTTAATTAACCATTCGAATTTCGAAAAATATAAAAAATAATTTAATTACTTGCAGATCCTTTCCTTCCTCTTTCCGGTGATCATCGACGTTACCACTCCGAACACGAAACATGCGTAGGCGTGTATCAGCATTATCATCAGGTAGATGAACATAACCAATCTGTGCACGGTTCTCAGTAGTTCTACTCCACTGCTCAATCCGAAAATCGGTGCATACTTGTCGGCTATCGCTATTATCGGGTGGAAATACTGTGGCCAGTAGAGGGGCAGTCCGGTTAGTCCCATTATAAGCGTTAAGGCTATGTATGCCCACGGAACGGTAACTTCCGTCGGAATTATCTTCTCCCTGTAATCACCGATCCTCGGATCGTAGCACCTCGGATCCTCGACGTGAGGACCTATTCCGAGCCAAGCCTTAGTTTCGGCTATGAGGAACTTTATGGAGTATGGAAATCTGTGGAAACCGAACCACTTCCATTCGTGTGTTATGAGCTGGAGGAACATGAGAATCCAAAAGAACGCGAATACGAGTGCCGTGTATACGTGAATCTTCAGAGCTAGTTCGTAGTCGCTTGGGAAGTTTATTCCCCATATTCCGCCCAATCTGAGCCCGGTGATACCGACTATCCATCCGGTTATAACTATGCCCCAGTGCGTTATTCTGTAAAGGAGATGCTGTCTGTGAACTTCGATATACTCTCCATTACCATGCCCACCCACAACTACTCACCTCCCATCGTAATTCTTCTCTTAAGGTAATGCAGACATATACCGGCAAGAGTCGCTCCGATTATTAATGTTCCAAGCATGCTCGAGTCTATCCATATGTTCAGAATCGGAACTTTGAATACGAGCTTCGAAGGTGGTTCCGCGAATTCGGTGCCTTTCGGTCCGACTATCCTACCGTTGAATCCTTCAAGGAAAACCTTGCTGGCGTTTGAAGAATGACAGTCGCTACAATCTCTCGCCTTCGGAGATATCGTGTGAGGCATGACTATTCCCACTACCTTAGATACCTTTCCGTTGTAAACCACGCTCATGATATCCGCAGGATAAAGCTCACCGTTCGGAGCTCTCAGCACGTGGAATTCGCTTATGGACACCTTGTCTATCTTACCGCTCGGAATATGGCAGTTGTAGCATGTCTGATACCAAACCGCATGACAGGCGTAGCAGGAGACGATTCCTCTGTGCAATCTGTGCGGAAGTAGGTTGGGATCATACTGCTTCGGCTTTATTCCGTTTATCACAACACTGCTATTACCGTGGCAATCCAGACATCTGACCTTCACGGCATAGTAAGCCATAGTGTAGTTGTGACCGTCACCGTGAATTTCGGTGCTGTTGTGACAATCCACGCATGTCATGTTATACGTGTAGTGCACATCTGGACTCGGTCCCTTTTTTATCTTATCAACGAGATATCCGATGTAGTTAACTCCTATGTTGTGCTTGTGACAATCAACGCATGTTGTCATGTTCGGTATCTCTTTGTGAATTGGATGGCACGTAGAACAGTTTTCGATGTGGCACTTAAGACACATCTTCGGAACGGGCATGTTGAAGTCCTTTCCGGCGCCTTGATTCCACCCTACTATTATTCCTTCATTGGTATAGTGAAGAGATTTCGTAAAGTTTTGAGCTATTTTAGAGTGACATAGAGCACATCTTTGTATATCGCTGGCATTTGCTGGAATCAAAGCTATTATCAGTATAATCAGTGGAAACAAAATTTTTAGCTTGTTCATGGACTTCGCTATGTGAATCCTATATATAGCTTTTTTGAAATTTTAAAATTAGCCGAACAGGGTGTATTTACTCGCACACTTGAAGAGCACTTGAGTTGCGTGCAGTGTTCCGTTATAATAATCGCCAACAACGACCACCTGAACACCCTCTCTGTAGTTTGCCGGCAGATGCTTGCAGAACACTTTAACAGTAGCTTTGCCATCCGTAAGCTTGAAGTATACCCCATTATCAGTAATAACGGTTGAATTCGGAACGATCTTTCCGACAACCTGAACGCCGTAAGCTTCTTTCTTTTTAACGAGATCAGAAACCGAAATGTATGGCGAGATGCTCATGCTGAAGGCTACTACTATTAAAACGACCGCAACGCCTAATGCTAAGCCCAACAAAACCTTCTGATTCATGACCAATCCTTTAGCCATTGCAATATTTTAAGTTTGTTTTGTTGTCGTCATTACATTATCATTATAACAATAAGGATTATATAAGATGCGGGACTAACCTACCTTAGAGGTGAAAGGTAATGATGAAGTGGATCACTGTAACGATCCTCTTGATCATGCTAACAGTTCCGGCAGTAGCCGCGGATGTAACGGTTACCGCAGAAAAGGGAACAGTCGGAAAGCTTGCAAACTTCACTATTACTATAAACACAAAGAAATACACCGAAACTACGCCGATCGATGCCGTCTTGGTAATGGACTGCTCCGGTTCTATGCTGAGATGGGGAAACATAATTACGGATGTCAGCTACGTGACTATTACCAGAAGCTACACGAAGGTAGGGGAATTTAAACTCGACAGACCCTCCGATGTGGAAATCATGCTCCAGAAACCCCTCGATATTTACACACCCGATGACGAGTTCGAAGCATACATAGTTAACAAGGATACGGGTCAAACGTTTCCGATTAAAAAAGGTCTATCTGTTGTTAGATGGAACAACGTTCCTCCCGGAAAGTATGAAGTCTACGCGAGATTGATGCACTGTTGTTGCTGTAAAGAAGATCTTAGAATATTCTGCGTTGAACTACCGCCCGAAAGGCTTACTCTCGTAAAATCCGCGGCTAAGAGTTTTGTGGATCTGCTCAAAGACAACGATAGGGTCGCGGTGGTAGAATTCACATCATACGGTTTAGATTACTGGGACTACACCAAAGTGATCGAACATCTCACTAACGACAAGAACGACGTTAAATCAGCGATAGATAGCCTAAACGCTTTGGGAGGGACACCGATGGGATACGGACTTCAGTTGGCGATAGATGAACTGAACTACAACGGAAGAACTGACGCGAACAAGGTTATAATTCTGCTATCCGACGGATGGTGGAACACGGGACCGGATCCGATGGTTGTCGTAAACGATGCGATTGCGCACGGATACAAGATATACACAATCGGATACGGCGGAGCAGATGAGAACACACTAAAGGCTATTGCGGAGAAGACCGGAGGAAAGTATTACTACGCAGCAAACGAAAGCGATCTAAAGGAGATATACTCAGAAATAGCGAAGGAGATAGTGTGCGTAGGTAAGAACGCTGTTTTAAAGCTTAAGTTGACGAACGTTACGTTCGTTAAGTCCGATCCGGATTGCACGAGGAACGGAAACGTTTTGACGTGGAACATAGGCGATCTAAAGCCCGGAACTCTGAACTTCACAGTTACAGTTAAGGCTACGAAGGAAGGGACATTTAAAGTAGCCGACGGCTGGCTGAACTATACGGCACCGAACGGAACGGAGGTTTCTAAGAAGTTCGAGGTATACATGACGTTCGTAAACCATCCGCCTAAAATAGAGGTGTTCGGTAAAACCGAGATATACGAACTGGAGTGGCTCGATCTGACAATCAGAGTTACTGATCCCGACGGACATGCTGTTAGCTTGAGTTACGTAGCGCCGATTTCCGGAATTTTCGTTCGAAAGAACGCCACCACTTGGGAGCTCAAATGGATGCCGAGTAGCAATTTCGTCGAGAGCGGAACGAGAACGTTCACGATTACGTTCGTAGCCAAAGACGAATACAACAAGACTGCAGAAAAGAACGTAACCGTCACGGTTCACGACAGGCAGAAGTGGTTGGTGATGTGGACCGACAAGGAGAATGCAACGGTTTACGAAGGAAACACGACATGTATAGGAGTTCACGTAAACAGCAGTTCAGATTACACCATAACGTTCGATGTCGAAAATGCCAGCAATGGCACATACGTAGCGAGTCTGCAGAACTTGGGAAACGTATGGACGTTCTACTTTACTCCGCAGTATGATTTCACGAACAGCGTAAAGAACGTTACAGTCGTATTTAAGGCTGAAAATAAGGAAGGACTTACAGCAAGCGCATCCGTTAATATAACGGTCAAAAACGTTAACGTCACAACGTGGGCCAAGGTGTTACCAAAAGGAGAGCTTGAGATACCCACAAAAGGTAAAATATACGTCGGCGAGCCGATATACCTCAAGATAACTTTCATCAACGCCACAGCCGGCAACGTGACCGTAAACGGCGTGGAAATCTGGAGAGACAAACTAACACCACCAGTCGACGAAAGAACAGTTATATTTGTGCCGAACGCCGCCGGAGAATACAGAATAGTCGTATGGGCTATAAACGGTAGCATCGCAACGCCTACGAATTTCGTTCCGATAGACGTATCAATAAAACCGATCTCGTAAATTTTAAAAATTTAAATTTATTTTTTATTTATTATTGTAATTGGAGTTGTATCGTATTTAGGGTTCAGTATACTGCGTAACCGCTTGGTTTCCTACATGACACTCCGATCCACACTGTCCATTGTGATAAGCTGCCTCATGGCAAGCCATGCATATGTCACCGTGAACGAATCTTGGATAGTTAACCGCCGTGGCGTTTATCAGGTTCTCGTGATCGTAAGCAACAGTAGAACTAGACATGTTAACTATTGCGTAATACGGATCAAGCCACCAGTATGTCGAATTTCTGTGATGACATGTGTAGCAGGAAACCTTCTCGGCGCAGTGAACCAAACCCTTTGCTGCTGCCGTAAACGGGTTCCTAAACGTGTAGGTAACGCCAGTTGTGTAGTTCGTTAGCGTCACGTTCACGCAGTAATGACATTCATCGCAGTATGTGTTGTTTATCCATGACGTGTTTAAAGGAGTTCCATAATAAGTTAAACCGTGATATCTGTAAAATCCCCAAAAGTTGTAAACTGGCCATTTACTAGCTATGTATATGGGGGCGTGCTTTCCGTTTATAAGTCCGAGATATATGTTTTCGTGACATTTCGAGCAGTTTATATCCTTCAATGGAAGAAATACGTGCTTACCGCTGAATATCGAATTTTTGACGTAGGATACGTTGTATACCTTATATGTTGAGCTTATCTGAGTCGAAGTCGTAAACGTCCAGTTGAGAATATCAACGTAAATGTAATCAGGATAAGAAAAGCTTATGTTAATGGAGTAATTCGTATGACAAGCCAAGCATGCCAGATTTTCGTCCCCCATCTTCTCGCAGTAAGCGACGAACTGCTTATGCGCGGTTGCGTTGGGAATCGAGCTTATTACCGTTACGTTTCTGTAATTTACGGTGGTTGTTACGTTGAAAGTCCTCGCCGGAGGAGCGTGAACCAACACACCGCTGGCGTTAACTATCCAAGCACCTTTTCCGCCGTGACAATCCAAACAGCTCGGCACGTAAGCGGCATGAGCCTGCTTTCCCGGAAAAACTCCGCTCGAATTTGCGGTGGCGAAGGATATTCCGGTTCCGTTGTATCTGTGACAGTCTTCGCATGTTAGATCCCAGTGCGGGCCGTGTAAAGCTCTCGTTATCGCCATCTCTTCGGCAACATGCTTGTGACATGCGGAACAGTTAACATCGTTTCCGTTTCCGGAGATGTCCTTAACGTAATGACTACCTTTAATTAAGCTGACTACCTTTATGTTCGATATGAACAATCCAGCGATGGCTATAACCAAGATGAGCGCCACAGCCCATGACCTCATGACAGCTTAACCTCCGTAACGTTCTTAAAATCGGTAATATACAAACCCGTTATCTCCACTTCCGATTCGTTAATTCCTGTTGTTGCGTTGTAACCCAAAACGACATCCTTAGCGTAAACATTCATACCGGTGCTAACGTTGAAGTTCATCTTCACCTCTATGTCCGCGTGACAACTCAAGCATGCTTCGGTCGAATCCAAAAGGAGCGAACTGTTGTTGGCTTTTGCAATCGCATGAGCTACCAACGAATTGTGAGCTTCGCAAATACCGTTGTATGTAGAGTTCGAGTAGTTGTAGGAAGAGGTCACTCCAAACAACGTGACGTTAAAACCTCCGGCGTAAGGACCGGGAACTCTGGATGCGTGAGAAGCGTTGATCTGATGACACAGCATACATGCAACACAGGATGCGGCATGCGCTTCCTTTCCGGGCGTTACATTGGTGTAGCTCCCGCTCACACTCGCATAGGTTATGCTCTTGTTAGCCCTATGACAGTCCTCACACCTGAGATTCCTATGAGCGCTCAACTTAAGTTCCTCGTAAACGTCCGCATGACACTTAACGCACGGAACAGTCTTATTGTAGCTTAGATTATACCAGTAGTGCTCTCCGGCAAAAAGTGAGACCGTATTGGGTAATACGATAACGCCCAGAGCGAATACGATGATCGTGATGAGAACGGCCTTACCGTAATCCATTGATTAAAGTATTTAAGTTAAGAATACTTAAAAGTTTCTTAAAAAGTTAAATTAGCATGTTCAAACCTTCGATGAAGGCTTCGACGGATGCCATGATTATGTCCGTCCTTGCACCTCTCGCCGTTACTATCTTATCCCCCCTCTTCAGTTGAATTATAACGTCTACAAGCGCGTCAGTTCCGCCCGTTATTGCATCAACATGATAGCTTACGAGCTCTATGTCCGCGAACTCCGATACCACCTCTTTAATCGCGTTTATCGCCGCATCTACTGGGCCGAGTCCAACGCCCGCACCTATGAACTCCTTCCCATCGATTTCGAGGATTATGCTCGCAGTTGGAATTATATCCTTGCCGCAGACAACGTTAAGTCCCTTCAGCTTAACCTTCTTTTCCCTCTTGATCTGCAGGACAGTCTCGATTATCGTTCTGACGTCCGCATCCGTAACTCTCTTTCCTTTATCACCCATCTCCTTTATCCTCGCCAAAATCTCCTTCATCTGCTCCGGCGTTGCTTTGTAACCGAGCTCCTTCATTATCGCTTCGACGCTCGCCCTTCCGGCGTGCTTGCCCAGAACTATCGTTCTCTTCCTTCCGACCATCTCAGGAGATATGGGTTCGTATGTCGCTGAATTCCTAAGGATTGCAGACGTATGAATCCCGCTTTCGTGAGTGAAGGCATTCTCACCGACTATCGGCTTGTTCGGCGGGATTACAACCCTTGTAAGCTTCTCAACGAGCTTCGATGTGTCGTATATCCTCTTCATGTTTATCTTCGTTTTTATACCATAGAGAACCTCCAAAGCCACGACAACTTCCTCAAGCGCGGCGTTTCCGGCTCTTTCTCCCAATCCGTTCACGGTTACGTGGATCTCCTTCGCTCCACCCTTCACAGCGTAAATCGTGTTTGCCGTAGCCAAGCCGAAATCGTCATGACCGTGGAACGCGATCGGAACGTTGAACTCAGATGATAGTTCCTTCATTATAGCCTCACACCTTTCTGGAGTGAGAACTCCAACGGTGTCAGCAAACGTAAGTCTATCTGCACCAGCATCGATCGCATGCCTGAACAACTCTTTTACAAACTCCAAATCAGCTCTTGAAGCATCTTCAGCACCGAATTCAACTATCAAGCCTCGCTCCTTGGCGTATTCTATAGCCTTAACCGACATCTCGATTACGTCTTCTCTCGTTTTATCCCTAAACTTGCTCTTGATGTGAATGTCTGATGATGGAGCTACCATGAAAACCGAATCGGCATCGGCATCGGCAGCCGCATCGATATCGATCTCCTTAATTCTCGCAAAAGAGCAGATTTCCGCATCAAGTCCAGCATTTGCGATCTCCTTAATCGCCTTAAAATCACCTTCCGAAGCTATGGCCGTTCCGGCTTCTATTATGTCGACTCCTAAAGAATCCAACGCCCTCGCTATAAGCAACTTCTGCTCCACGGTAAGCGAGACTCCCGGCGTCTGCTCTCCATCTCTTAGCGTTGTATCTAAGATCTTCAGCTCCACAGACCGCATTGGACAACTGGTTAAAAATACTTTTGGTATTTGATAACATCAATCACATTTATTACTTAAATTTAGGTTTTTAAAGTTAACAAGCGAGATCAAATTTATTTCTGAAATTGTATAATTATATTTTAAATAACCTTAAACTGAACTGTAACAAAAGATTTAAGTATCTGAATTTAGCAACTACCATTGCTGAGGGCCCGTGGCTCAGCCTGGTTAGAGCGTGCGCCTGATAAGCGCAAGGTCCGGGGTTCAAATCCCCGCGGGCCCACTTTTAACTCCGGCTTCCGCAAGAAGATCTATCCGTTCAAAACTGTAAGTCGAGATGGTCGGTGTAGCATTTTTTAAAATCTAAAGCAACATCCCGCATAGCATTCCCGAGCATTCTCGAACTTCAGTATCTCCCGCTTGTGCATCGTGCAGTGGCACGGAACTACGAGTTCGTATTTTCTCAAAATATCGATTTCGCTGAATTCGTGAAATCCACCCATAACACCTCTCACATCCCCCAAAATTTCCGCCGTTTCAAGTATAACGTCCAATCCGGGATGAGAGCAACCGGTAACGACGAAAAATCCTTTATCAAGCTCGACGATCAGAGACTGCTCTTTAATGTGTCTTCCAAGCTCTCCGGTGGTGTATACACCATCGTCAATTTTCCGCATCTCCGAGACTTCGATAAGCTCGGCTTTTCTGCTTATCTCTTTTTTAAGATTGCCCGAGAACGATTGAGGAACTACAACGTATGAAGTTCTGTCGATCACGTGATTCAATCCGCCAATGTGATCCCAGTGCTGGTGGGAAAGAAATACGTAGTCAAAATCATCGATTCCCGCCAGTTCCAAGTTGTGCAGAAGTATGTTTCCGTCCCAACCGGTGTCGAACAAAACTCTCACCTTAGATTCGACGTAGCATGAGAAACCCCAGCCTTCAACAAATCCGTTCTTGGCTTCGTTGTCGTAAACCACGAAGAACTCCACCACATCGATTTTTCGAACCTGACGGTTAAAATGCTTACTCCCCGCAAAGGTTAAATAGCGAATCGGAATCTGGCAAAATATGGCGAGATTTCCAGAGGCTGAGGCGAGGCTCTTCAACGTCAAGATCTGCATGAGGTGTAACGCGAGAAATCCGATCAGAGCTACGAGATGCAGGAAGTGTGGATACAAGGGATTGAGACCGAAGTCCAGGGAGAGGAAGGGTAAGAAGTAACCTTCGTCTATTTTCACAAGGATTCTTCATCGTAACCCAGCATAACGACCCACCACCACCTTGCCATATCTACAAGATCCCTGCTGAAAACTCCCGAGAGGTGATACTCCCCGTTCTTGATCGCAATCATTCCAGCGGATATCAGTTTGTTCCTCATCGCATAGAAGGACGACTTCGCCATATCGAGTTCTTCAATAGTCTTTTCCCACTCCTCCACACGCAACGGCTTGCCCATCTTCTGCCTTTCCTCAACTATCGTGACAAACTTAGCGGCTTTTAATGCTATCTCCTCCTTCCTGAACAGTCTCCTCATGAGCTCAAGGAGCGGATTCTTGGACTGAGAAATTCGGGCATTTGATGCTGAACGGACTATTATGGATGTAGATGTCTTCGGAGCGTCTTTTATCTTCATGGTTCGAAGTGTAATCGCTCGAACATTAAACTTGTCCAATAAGAGCAACCTTTTTATTCATGTGATGAGTCGGAAAAAAGGGTGAATGTCGATGATAAAGCCGAGAGACGATAAGGACTTCCAAGCTTGCGGTCTTTTCGGAGTTATGGACAGAAGCGGCGAGAGGTTCAACGGGAAGATGGTCGTCGAAGCTATGAAAAATATGCACGTTAGAGGAAACGGACTCGGCGGAGGTTTTGCAGTTTACGGACTTTATCCTGAATACAAAGATTACTACTGCCTTCACGTTATGATCCAAGACTGGAACGAAGATGCCAAGAGAGAGGTCGACAAGTTCTTGGATGCGAACTTCGACATAGTTCACGACGAGGAGATTCCGACGAATGAAGATGCCAATGTCGTTAATCCTCCTCTGTTTTGGAGATATTTCGTGTATCCCCAGAAAAAGGGAGACGATAAGAGGCTTTCAGATGATGATTACGTAATTAAAAAGGTTATGTATATTAATACCAAAATTAAGGATGCTTATGTTATCTCATCCGGTAAGAACATGGGTGTTTTCAAGGGAGTGGGATTCCCTGAAGATATAGCAGAGTTTTTCATGATCGAAAAGTATAAGGGATACATTTGGACAGCCCACAGCAGATTTCCAACTAACACACCCGGCTGGTGGGGTGGAGCGCATCCGTTCTGCATTTTGGATTGGACGGTCGTTCACAACGGTGAGATCTCTTCTTACGGCACCAACAAGCGTTACTTGGAGATGTTCGGCTACTACTGCACACTCCAGACCGATACTGAAGTCATGGCTTACGCCTTCGATCTCCTCATGAGAAGACAAAAACTGCCGATTGAGATAGTCGCAAAGATCTTGGCTCCGCCGATGTGGGACATAATAGATCACATGGATGAAAAGAGGAAGAAGCTTTACACGACTCTGAGGATGGTTTACGCCCCACTTCTCATAAACGGCCCTTGGACTGTGATAGTAGCTCATCACGGTGAGATGTTCGGGCTGACGGATAGAATAAGGCTCAGACCCATAACTGCTGGAGAAAAGGGCGATCTCCTCTTCCTATCATCCGAAGAATCAGCTATAAGAGCAGTTTGTCCGAATTTGGATAGGGTTTGGACTCCTCACGGCGGTGAGCCAGTGATCGGTAGGATTAATGAAAAAGCTCTGAAGAAGGTGGTAGAATGAAGTCCCATCTGCTACCGGATTTTATCGTCGAAAGAATTGAAGACAGATGCAACAGGTGCGGGGTTTGTGTCAAGCAGTGCCCTTGGGGAGTTTACAGCTGGAACGATGACAAGACCGACATTTTGATCGATTACACCAAATGCGTCGGCTGTCAGAGGTGCGTTGTATATTGCCCGAACAACGCGCTCATAGTTAAGCCCTACTACGGAAGCTACCGCCCGAATGCCTATTGGACGAAGGATATAATTTCGGATATCAAAAAGCAGGCTGAGCAGGGCGGAGTTTTATTAGTTGGAACGGGTAGCGATCGTCCTTATAAAGTTTACTTCGATCACATCCTTCTGAATGCATCTCAGGTTACCAATCCTTCGATCGATCCTCTGAGAGAGCCGATGGAGTTGAGGACGTTTTTGGGCAGGAAGCCGGATCAGTTGGAGATAGAAATTAGGGATGATGACATCGAGATCAAGACGGAACTGTATCCGAACTTGGTCGTGGAAACGCCTATACTCTTCGCGGGAATGAGCTACGGAGCCATAAGTAAGAACGCATTTTTGGCACTTGCGATGGCTTCGAAGGAGTTCGGAACGCTGTTCTGCACCGGGGAGGGAGGATTGCCAAAAGACATGAGGGAAGAATACGGGCCGGTTGCGATAGTCCAGTGCGCAAGCGGTAGGTTTGGAGTAGATCCCGAGTATTTAAACTGCGCAGCTGCGATAGAGATAAAGATCGGACAGGGAGCGAAGCCGGGAATCGGCGGGCATCTGCCGGGAGAGAAGGTTACGGCTGAAATATCGGCTACGAGGATGATTCCCGAAGGAACAGATGCCCTTTCGCCGGCGCCGCACCATGACATTTACTCCATAGAAGACCTCTCCATGCTCATATACGCTTTGAAGGAGGCTACGAATTACGAGAAGCCCGTTTTCGTTAAGATCGCCGCTGTTCACAACGTAGCCGCGATAGCGAGCGGAATCGTTAGGGCTGGAGCGGATGTGATCGTAATAGATGGTTTCAGAGGAGGAACTGGTGCTTCGCCTAAGGTTATGAGGGATCACGTCGGAATTCCGATCGAGATGGCAATAGCCGCAGTAGATCAGAGGCTGAGGGAAGAGGGAATAAGGCACAAGTGCTCGATAATCGCGAGCGGCGGAATCAGGTGCTCAGCTGACGTTGTTAAGGCTATTGCCTTGGGTGCGGATGCGGTTTACATAGGAACCGCTGCTCTGATTGCATTGGGTTGCACGATGTGTCAGAAGTGCTACACGGGCAAATGTGCATGGGGAATATGCACTCAGGATCCGAACTTGGCCAAGAGGTTGAATCCGAAGGAAGGAGCGAAGAGGTTGGTGAATCTCCTCAGAGCTTGGAGTTTGGAGATCAAGGACATGCTCGGCGGTATGGGTATAAACGCCATCGAAAGCCTTAGAGGAAACAGAGAGCATTTGAGGGGAATAGGATTGGAGGAGTGGGAGCTTAGAGTTTTGGGCATTAAGGGGGCGGGAGAATGAGGTTCGTCGATTCATACCTTGAAGGAGTTCGCAAGATCGACGAGATCATAAAATACGCGAAGATTGAAGGAGAAGTTGCCGAGATAGATGCCAGAGATCTCAGGCATAAAGAGTTGAACGATCTTATGAGGGAATGCGTGCTGAGAGGGGCGAGGAAGCTTATACTGAAGAACGTATGTGGGCAGAGATACATAGGCACGAGATTGTTTTTCAACCCCGGAGTTAACGTTGAGATCGTAATTTACGGGACTCCCGGCAACGACTTGGGAGCATTCTTAAGCGGGCATCGGATCATCGTTTACGGAAACGCGCAGGATGGAGTTGGCAACACCATGGACAGCGGAGAGATAATAGTGCACGGAAGGGCCGGAGATGTGGTTGCGATGGCTATGAGGGGAGGAAAGATCTTCATAAGGGACAGCGTTGGATATAGGACGGCTATTCACATGAAGGAGTATAAAGAGCGAATTCCTCTCCTTGTGATAGGAGGAACGGCTCAGGACTTCTTGGGAGAATACATGGCCGGAGGTAGAGTAGTTCTCTTGGGCTTGAACCTCAAAAACGGAAAGCACAAGAGCCATTACATCGGAACGGGAATGCACGGCGGGATAATATATCTCAGAGGAAAAGTGGAAGATTACCAGCTTGGGAAAGAGGTTGGAGTAGTAGACATGGAGCAGGAAGATTGGAAGTTCTTGGAAAAAGTCGTTGAGGAGTTCTGCGGACATTTCGGCAATGAAATAAAAGTGGATAAAGACGAAATATTAGGCGAAAAATTCATGAAGCTTATTCCGGTTACGAAGAGACCATACGGAAAGATATACGCATATTGATTTTTATACATTCTTTTTCATGCTGAGAAAAGTTAAAAAACAGCGTAGCCGTTCGTGAGCGGAGCGTTGATGGATCAGTAGCCGATCTCCTTGAGCCTTTCTCTCAAAATTTCGGCGGATCTCTTCAGAGCTTGAAGCTCATCTTCAGTGAAATCGTATTCTACGATCTTTTCGACTCCGTTTTTACCCAGAATAACAGGAACGCCGACGGCTACATCTCTTATGCCGAACTCACCCTGTAAAACGACGCTCGTCGGAATCTCCTCCTTCGTATCCTCCAATACCGCTTTCACCATCCTGTATATGCATACAGCCGGCCCGTAAATCGTCGCTCCCTTCCTTTTAATAACCTCCGCGGCTATGAACCTCGCCTCCTCCACAGCCCTGTCCAAATCAACATCGCCCTCGACTTCGGCGATGCTCTTCGGCAGAAACATCGAATCGCCGTGTTCTCCCATCATGAAAACCTTCCTCGGCTTCCCGCCCATGGCAACTATTCTTTCCCTGAGCCTTGCGGTATCCAGCAGGTTACCCATGCCGAACACCTCATTCCTCGGCTTTCCGGTTTCCTTCCACATTACGTATGTCATTACGTCCATCGGATTCGTAACCACGAGGATTTTGCTCTCCGGGGAATTTTGCATGATCTTCTTTGCAACATCTCTAATTATCTCAGCGTTCTTCGTAGCCAAGTCGAGTCTGCTCATTCCCGGCTTTCTGGCCAACCCAGCAGTGACGACGATTATATCGCTATCCTTAAGCAGTCCGAAATCCGTTCCGCCCACGATCTTCGGATACTTATCCAAAGCAGATGCTGCATGGGACAGATCCATGGCTTCTCCGATCGCCAAATCCTCGACGATATCCACAAGCGCGATCTCGTCTACATCCATGTGCTGAATGCATGTGAACGCTGAAGCCGAACCGACCCTTCCGGCTCCGACGAATCCTATCTTCATAAAATTCGGCTAAACGGCTGGAGATATAAATATGCTGTATTCTTCTCCCAAGAGTGATTCCGTTGTCGATGACTTTTAAAATTTAATAAATTTTTTAAAATGTTTTTTAAATTTATTTTATTATTTAAATTCATAAAGAATTTACCAGAACCAGAAAGCCATACCGCCTTCCATAACCTTTACATCCTTGAATCCGTAACCTTCGAGTATCCTCTGCGCATCGTATGCTCTGCTACCGATCTGACAGACGATAACGATCTCCTTGTCTCTCGGAATCTTGTCGATGTTTTCCCTTAGCTCTTCAAGCGGGATTCTCAGCAACCTCGGATCTTCGATCTTCTTGAACTTTCTGAACTCCTCATCGCTCCTTATGTCGAGCAGAACGATATCTTCACCCCTGTCAAGCTTATCCTTGACTTCGAAACTCGAAATCGTCTTGTATAATCCGTCCCTCTTGTTTCTCACAACATTCGCGGCATGGATTAATGTATCGATGGCAGTTGAGTATGGAGGAGCATAAGCCAAGTCGAAGTTGGCTAAGTCATCTATCGTAGCACCCATCTGAATTGCCGTGGCTACGATATCGATTCTCTTATCAACAACACCCCAACCAACCATCTGCGCTCCCAAAAGTTTGCCAGTCTTTGCATCTGCAATGAGCTTAATTCTTATCGGCTTCTGTCCGGGCATAAAGTGAGCCCTATCCGGACCGGGGCACAGAGCGGTGATGACATCGTATCCTAATTCCTTAGCTTGCTTCTCCGTTAAGCCAGTCCTCGCAACGTTCAAATCGAACACCTTGAAGATCGTAGTTCCTATGACTCCGGGGAACGTCGATTTCCCACCAGTTACGTTGTCGCCTATCACTCTTCCATGTTTGTTGGCTGTAGAACCGAGTGGAATGAAAACGGGCTTGCCGGTAATCAGGTGGATATTCTCAACGCAATCTCCACCAGCGTATATGTTCTCATCGGATGTCTGTAGGTAACTATTTACCTTTATAGCTCCAGTTTCTCCAATTTCAAGTCCGCAGGCTTTAGCTAAGTCCACATTCGGTCTAACTCCGACCGCCATCAGAACCAAATTAGCTTCTATTTCCTTGGTTCCGTCAACCTTAACCCCGACAACACTTCCATCCTTCGCAATTATCTCGGTAACTCTGCTTCCGGTCAAAATCTTGACGCCCTTATCCGCTAAGTAGCTCTGAACGAGCATAGCCATTTCCTTGTCAAGTAAAGCCGGCAATACGTGATCTAAAAGCTCAACGATGGTAACCTCAACGTCCAAGTTCGATAGAGCTTCGGCTGTCTCCATTCCTATTAAACCGCCGCCTATTATGACAGCCTTCTCCAAAATCCCTTCGTCCCACATATCGAGGATCTTCTCGGCATCTTCCGGATCGAATAGGGTAACCACCCCCTCGGCGTCCGCATTGGGCAAATTCAGCCTTATTGGCTTTGCTCCTGTTGCGAGAACGAGATAATCGTATGGAATCTCATCTTCGCTACCGTCTTTCTTAGTGATCTTAACGACCTTCTTTTCTCTATCAATTTCGGTGACTTTGGTTTCGGTCAGAATGTCGATATTCTTGATCTTTTTGAAGTATTGAACATCTCTAACTACTCCAGCCAAAGTTCTTCTCAGGTCATTAAGTTCGTTGACGATTCCGCCAACGTAATATGGCAAACCACACCTGCCTAAGGATGGATATCTGCCGGCATCTATAACGGTGATCTCAGCTTCCGGATCTCTTCTCCTCGCTCTGCAAGCGGCTTTAAGCCCACAAGCACCGCCACCAATGACTACGATTTTCATGGGCTTGCGTTTGCGTTCAGTTAAATAAAATTTTATCTTTGGGATAGATTTCAAAAAGCTTTAACTGGACATATGTGAACATCAGGCTGTGAATGTGGTTACGTTCTCAAGAAACGTGTTCATCCCCCTCACGAACGCCTGCAGGAATAGGTGTGCCTACTGTGGTTTTAGATCGGATGAGCATAGGCTGATGATGCCGAATGATGTCCGTTCGCTATTGGCTAAAGCCAAGAATGCGAGTGAAGCTTTGTTCACGTTCGGCGAAAAGCCGGATGTTTATGATGACATAAAACAAAAGCTCAAATCAATGGGCTACTCAAGCTTCTTGGAATACGTAAGAGATATGAACGAGTTAGCCGTGAGAATGGGTCTTCTCCCGCACACGAACGCTGGAGTTTTAAGTTACAACGAATTAAAGATGCTCAAACCTTGGAATGCGAGCATGGGTCTGATGCTTGAACAAGCAGTCGAGTTGGAATGCCACGCTTTGAGCCCGGGAAAAAAGCCAGAAGTTAGGATAAAGACGATAAAGAACGCTGGAAAATTGCAGATTCCGTTCACTACCGGCATACTTGTCGGAATCGGCGAAACCCACTACGATCGGATATACTCTCTTGAAGTTATTGCAGACATACACGAGAACTACGGGCACATTCAGGAGGTTATAATCCAAGGCTTCAGCCCCAAGAAAGGGACACCGATGGAAAACTGGAAACCGCCATCCAATGAAGAACTGCTGAGGGTCGTTAAAGATGCGAGAGGCATTCTGCCAAAAGATGTCCCGATCCAGATCCCACCGAATTTGGTCAGAGACGTATATCCATTCATTAAGGCTGGAGCGAGGGATTTGGGTGGAATTTCCGAAGTTACGCCGGATTACATAAATCCAGAACATCCCTGGCCTTCTATAGACGAGCTTAAAGCGAGCTTAAGGGGTGAGTTTCTGCTGAGAGAGAGGTTGCCGATCTATCCGAAGTTCGTCAGGCTGGGATGGTTTAGCGATGAGATTTCGAGCCTGATTCGTAAGCTTGCAGATGAAGAGGGATTCAGATGCTCGAATATTTAGAACTGCTCAACGATCCGTTCGAAACGTTTAAGATAGCCGATGAGCTTAGGGAGAAAGCCGTCGGAGATGTCGTGACGTTCGTAGTCAATAGAAACGTAAACTTCACGGATATATGCGTAAACAGATGCAAATTCTGTGCTTTCAGTAACAGGAAGAAGTTTCTACTTACGCTCGATGAAATAAAGAATAAGGTTAGAGAAGCAGTTGAATACGGTTGCACTGAGGTTTGCATCCAAGGTGGATTGCTTCCGAATGCCAAATTGGACTTCTACATCTCGATACTCGAAGCCGTTAGGGATGTTAGCGAAGACATACACGTTCACGCATTTTCGCCCATGGAAGTCTATCACATGGCTAAGAACAGCAGTTTGAGCATCAAAGAAACTCTAAAAGAGCTTAAAAAAGTAGGATTGGATTCAATGCCCGGCACAGCCGCTGAGATCTTAGACGACAACATAAGAAAGCAGATATGCCCAGATAAGATCACGACTTCTCAATGGATTGATATAGTAACCACAGCACACAAACTCGGGATTCCAACAACGGCAACCATGATGTTCGGACATATAGAAAGCTGGAAGCATAGAATCAAGCATCTGCTGATCGTAAAGGAGATTCAAAGAAAGACAGGAGGCTTCACGGAGTTCATCCCTCTCCCATTCATGACAAAGAACAACGAACTTGGCAAAATCGTTAAGGGAAGCTCGGGCTTTGAAGATCTGCTTGTAATCGCTATTTCGAGGATAATTTTATATCCTGAAATTAAGAACATTCAAGCTTCGTGGGTCAAGTTAGGCGTAAAGCTTGCTCAAGTGGCTTTACACGTCGGAGCGAACGATCTGGGTGGAACTTTGATGGAGGAGAACATTTCAAAAGCCGCTGGAGCTACGAGCGGGGAGTTTCTACCAAAAGAGGAGCTGATCAAAATCATTGAATCTGCTGGTAGGATTCCAAAGCAGAGGGATACCCTATACAACATCTTAAGCCCTTAAAATCTCGATTTCATCTCCATCTTCAGCTTTCTTAAACTCTTCCAAATCTCCCAAAACTTTACCAATCACGTTTACCGCACTTGCCGGGCGGATTACATCATCATCGCTGATCGGAGTTTTGCCAAAGAATATGCATATAGCTCTGCCGGGAATCCAGTATGCCAAATCTCCCAATTCGACGATTTCTTTCGAGTTCTCTTCGATATCGATTTCAATGTCGGTTTCAAAATAAATCTCGTCACCCCACCTGTTAACAATTCCGCTAATTGGTAAAGCTTCGACTATTGCTTTAACCGTCTTCGGAGCCAAATTTTCGTATAACTTGGCTTTCCTCTCAATTACGCTATCCTTAGTTTTAATTCTTATCAGAACTTCCATGTTTGAGATTTTGCATTTAAGACCTTTAACATTTTTGAAAACAATTTGAACCTTGTTTAAGTGAATCGACTTGTTACAACAGAGAATTCAACAATCCAAGCCATGAGAATACTAATCAGGAAACTATAATGAATAAAAAGGAATCTCTGTACTCTGCTGAGAGATATATCGCATATCTGGATTAAGAATGTGCTAGGGGCTTGAAGCTGATACTGAAGTTATCAGATTTCTTTTAAATAAATCTTTACAACAGAATATATATCGCTTCTGGGAAAACAATTGATGGCATAATTAAAGATATGCTTACTGAAAGAGAAAAATTTAAAAAGAAAGTTGAGAATGACGAAGTATCGTCAAGTCTTGGTATAATAGATAAGAGGAAGTGAGATTGGAGGAGGTTATAGCATGGTTCGATCTCTTTCAATTGTGTTGATAATCCTTAGTGTTCCTGTTGTGGCATTCTCTATCTATATTGTGGTTTCAGTTCACACAAAGGCAATGTCTCCAGAGCAAGGGCAGGTGTATGCTCAAATAAATATGGTTTTTTTAACACTTATGATTTTATTAATCTATTATCGGCAAACCCAAGTTCTATCAAATCAAGCGCAAATAATGGACAAGCAAACAAAATTACTGGAAGTTGATAAACTGCCTATGCTTATTTTCCAGAAAGTTGATTCCAGCCAAGATGGAGAAACCCAAGATAAAAATCAGGAGAACAACCTGAACAGCACAGAAAATCAAGAAAATGGCATCCTAGTTGGAAAACGCAATCTGGCGTTTAAGATAATTAATGTTTCAAAATACCCAGTTAAAGTTGAATATGTCAGTTTTAAGCCCGAAGAAGGCTATAATGAAATTATTGAAAAACAACATAAAGGAGGAAAAAATAGAGAACCACCACAAGCAGTACGTTTACGTGGCATATTTGGATCTAAGGGCAGAATTATACCACCCAAACAGAAAATAAAAGTTCCAGATAAAAAGAATAGTGAAGCAGATATAGTAGTTCCAGGGATTTTAAGGATAAAGGCATCTAATGTGTTCTATCCGGATGATTTTACTCTCGAATATGAGTATGATACAAGTTCTGGAAGATTTTGGTTGAGTGAAAAAAGTTTCAAAATTGGTTTTAAAGGGAGGAATAACATGAGAGCCAATACAGAATATTTTTATGAATTCGCAAATAAATTTACACCATATCTAACAATCTATTCAGCTGTGATGACTATATCCATAGCACTCATAGCATTTTCAAATAGATTGGCAGAGATTACTACTCTCAAAAACTGGGTGTTTGTTTTCATAGGAATCTTGTTTGGGTTATCTGGATTTTCAACAGTAATAGGACTAATATTACATATATGGTCAGAAATCAAACTTTTCAAACCTCTAAGAGAGAATCTTGTAAGATTTTTCGTTTTCTTAGCGATTCTTCTTCCTTCTGTTGGGCTAATTTTATTTTTCTTACTTTTATTTCGTTCTTGTAAAATTTCTTTAGGCTTCTTTTTTTCCTATATATACTATTTCACCTTTATATTCTACCATGTTCATATAAAACATATTCTGAATCAGCACTAATAAAGAAGTTTTCAGCCAAAAACAGCAAGAAAAGGGTTGATTTGCATATCAGAATTTCAAGGGAGAATTATATATTTTTGAAAGAAAAATTTCAGAAATTGCTTTTATGAGTTATTAAATGATAAATTACTAAGCTCTTTTAGAACAGGGAACAAGAAAACATCCAAATTCTTAAAATAAAACCATGCGGGGGGTGGGATTTGAACCCACGAACCCCTACGGGACGGGACCCTCAATCCCGCGCCTTTGTCCTGACTCGGCAACCCCCGCTCGATCCAATGTTACCTCTTGGGATATATGATACTTATGGTTTACCTTAGACCCTTGGCATGACTAACCGCATGTCTTAGCAGTGGTTTGATGAGTTTGATTCCCAGCTCAACCGCCTTTTTCGATCCGGGGAGACAGAATATAATCTTGCCACGTGAAACTCCCGCGAAGGTTCTCGTAAGAATTGCGGATTCCCCTATTTCCTCGTAGCTCAGCATTCTGAATATCTCACCGAAACCTTCGATCTCCTTTTCAACCAGCATCCTTACGGCTTCAATCGTTACGTCCTTCGGCGATATTCCCGTTCCTCCCGTGGTTATTATCACATCCACATCTCGGTGAATAAGATCCATGATCGTAGAAATTATTTTTGACCTATCGTCCGGAATTAGTCTATACTCCACGCAGTTCAACTCTTTTGCAAGCAACCTGCCTGATTCGTCATCTTCCGGAATGTTCTCAACGCCGGTAACATCTCCGAATCTGCTCCACCTCGAAGTTGAAACCGTCACAACACCAACCCTAACCTCCACATCCGCCTCGTGCTCGTGCATACGCATCACCTCAACCGAACCACCTTTCCAATGTCTGCTGACTCGCTTTAAGCCCGGATCGAAGCTTCTCAATTGCCTTCTCAACCCTATCCCTGCTGAAATCGTGCTCTTCGCAAAGAAACTCTATTATTCCGTCTTCATCCGGCTTTCCAAACTTTATCTCGTAATCATCCGTCACCGGAGGATTCAGAAAGAACTCGCGGATTTCCTCTATCGGCTCCTTCGGCTGAACCTTAAGAACCCTCAGAACCTTAAATATGTCGCCGTAGTTCTTTATATATTTATAGGCTTTCTTGATACCTATCCCCTCGACTCCTTCGTTGTAGTCCGTTCCGATCAGAAGGGCTATATCGATAAGCTGTTCCCTCGTTATGCCCAACTTTCGAAGGTTTCTCTCAAGCTCTATTATTTCCGGCTTTATCTCGACGTAAACCTTTTTGCCCGGCAACTTTCTCTTTCCGGTTATCGCCAAATTTCTCGCCAGCTTCGGGCTTCCGAAGAGGAGGGAATCGTAATCTTGGCTTCCGGTATAATTCACATCACCCTTCTTAGCCATGTATGCCGCCTGAGCTTCTCCTTCTGAAGGAGCCTGAACTATAGGAATCCCCATGAGCTTAAGAAGTGTTTTGGCGGATTCTATTATGTATTCGTCCACACTCGCGGAAGCTTGGGCGTATTTCCTCGCCTCTTCAATCATCCCGAGCTCGAGCGCTTTCTTCCATTTTATTTCAGCCTCCTCCCTAATCCTTTTTCTCTCCTCTATCTCCGCTCTCTTAAATTCGGGCGGTTTTCCGTCGAAAACGAATATCGGCTTAATTCCGATCTCGACCATATTCGAAACTCTGTAGAGGATTCCGGATAAGTGAGAGGTGATCCTACCCTGAGAATCCTTAAGAGGAGTTCCATCTGGCTGTCTTATCGTTGCTATAAATTGGTAGAGAGTGTTGAGAGCATCCACCGCAATCTTCTTTCCGGAGAAGTATTCAACTTCGACAACTTCTCTCTCGGTAAGCAACTCGCCTATATCCGCACCCATATTTGTATTGTATAATCAATAACAAAAATACCTTTGGTTTTCGATCCGTTCGGGTTCGTAAGCTGAGGTTAAAAACTAAAATCGAACCAGCCAACGATGTCTATGAAGGTAGTAGTCTGCGGATCCGTCGGATACGGCGGAATCGAAGAGATCAGAAGAATTCAGCGATTTCTTAAGGAGAGGGGTTACGATGTCTTGGATCAGTTAAAGCTGGATTACAGCGATATCGACGATTTCAGGGATAAACCAGAACTTTGGAGCGAAATAGTTCGAAACGACCTCGAATTCTGCGAGAAAGCGGATGCGATAGTTCTAATAGCAACAAACCCGAGCTTCGGGGCGATGGCTGAAATCGTCATTTCTTCGCTTAAAGGTAAGCCCGTCGTAGCTTACTGCCCGAAAGCGGTGAAATCTCCTTGGCCTCTTTACTTTGCAACATCGATAGCCAAGAACGATGAAGAGTTGATAAGAGCGCTGGAATCGATAAAATCTAAGAGGATAAGGACGATTCCGAACGTATACGGAAAGCACGAGGCTGAATTCGTTTACGAAAACTTCACATGCATATGTCCTGTTACCGGAAGGAGGGACTATGCGGTGATCAGGATAAGATATAAGCCGGGGGATAGGCTAATAGAATACGAATCTCTCGACGAATATTTCAGAGACTTCGAAGATAAGGTGATGCACCACGAAGCTGTAGTCGAAAAGGTGTTCAACGATCTCCTAAGCGAACTAAAGCCCGAGAAGTTGGAGGTTATCGCAGAGTTCGAGGAGAGGAGCGGGGTTAAGGCGGTAGTCAGACGCTCGACAGGTTGAAATTCCCGATGAAATACTCTGTTCGATGACATCGCATGACGACGGACACGTCGAAAGGGTGCTGAGGTGGGCTGTCTATCTTGCAAAAAGGGAAGGAGCGGATGTAGAAGTCGTGAAGAAGGTGGCTGAGCTCCACGATATAGCAAGGGATAAGCCGAATCATGCGATTGAAGGAGCGAAGATGGCGAGGGAGATTTTGAGATCGGAGGGATACGATGAGGAATTCATAGACAAAGTAGCTCACTGCATAGAAGCCCACTCTTTCAGCTCTGGAATAGAGCCGAAAACTATTGAGGCAAAGGTCTTGAGCGATGCGGATAAGTTGGACGCAATGGGAGCGATAGGGATAGCGAGAGCGTTTATCTTCGGCGGAGAACACGGGAGGAGCATAGAAGATACCCTCAAACACTTCGAAGAGAAACTGCTGAAGCTGAAGGACATGCTTTACACGAAAACGGCTAAGCGAATGGCTGAGGACAGGCACAGGTTCATGGTAGAATTTTACGAGAGACTTAGGAAGGAGCTTGAGGAGCCGTGAACAGGAAGGTTGTAGCCTTCTGCGTATCTCTGCTTCCGCTCATGATTTCATCGGGCATGGTATACTCGATTCTGCCGATATACATTTCGGACGAGCTTAAGGCGAGCGATTTTGCGGTTGGATTGCTCTTCACGATCGGAGCGCTGACGGGTGTTTTCACGTCCATCCTCATCGGCAGGATATCGGACAAGTTCGGAAGGATGCCCCTGATACTCCTTTCCCAGATAGCATTTGCGATAGTTATGCTCGCATACTCCTTCATAAGCTACTACATCTACGCTATTCCGATCCACGTTCTCGAAGGTTTCGCTTGGGCGACCATAGGCACGGTTGCTCCAGCTTACATAACAGATTTAGCCGGTAGAGATGAAAGGGGGGAGTCTATGGGCGTATACAACACGGTTTGGAGCTTGGGTTGGGTTGTGGGCCCGATCTTAGGCGGTTTCCTTGCAGAATTCTTCGGTTTTAGGTTGATGCTCAGATTTGCGTTTCTAATGATAATCGTGGGTCTTATACTATCGGCCTTTGCTAATTCGAAGTGAGCCTGATGCTACCGGTTTCGGTCAGTTTGGGACTGTAATATTTTAAAAATCAAAAATTTTTATTTCCAAGCCGACGTCCATCTCTCTCGCCTTTCTAAACACTAAATCCGCCACCGCTATATCCTGAATAGCCAAACCTGTGGAATCGAATATCGTTATTTCTTCTTCACTCTCGCGTCCTTTTTTCATTCCAGCTACGATTTCGCCGAGCGTCGCGTATATGTTCTCTTTCCCGATTTTTCCTTTAGACACCGCCACGTTTATCTCCCCGCCGTGCATAGCCTGATCTAAATCGTCCACAACGATCTTAGCTTTAAGTAAAATTTCTTCCTCAAGCTCCTGCTTACCGGGAGCGTCCGCACCTATGGCGTTTATATGCGTTCCCTCCTTAACCCATTCCGATTTAACGACGGGTTTTCTCGAAGGCGTTGTGGTCGTAAGAACATCGCAATCGCAGGTATCTTCGATATTACAGACCACCGCGGAAACTCCAAAGCTCTCACAGAACTTTGCAAACTTATCGGCGTTTTGCTTAACGATATCGTAAGCCTTGACGAGCTCGATGTCAAATACTTCTCTTAGTGCCAGAAATTGGGTGTATACTTGTCTCCCGCACCCGATAAATCCGAAAACTTTGCTGTCCTTTCTCGCAAGGTATTTCGAGGCTATTCCACCAGCTGCACCTGTTCTAAAATTCGTTATATGCGTTCCGTCCATTATTGCGAGTGGAAAGCCCGTTTCCGGATCGTTGTATATCAGAACAGCCATTACGGTCGGCAAACCCTTCTTGGGATTTTCAGGATGCGAATTTACCCATTTAATGCCGGCTTTTCCGTCCAAATATGCTGGCATAGCCCTAAGATCACCTTTTTCAAACGTCAAGTAGACTTTCGGCGGCATCTGAGTTTTTCCCTTTGCATGCAACTCGAACGCTTTCTCCACGACTTCGATCGTTTCTTTCATCGTCAGAACTCTCTTAACATCACCTTCGGTAAGTATGAGGGTTTTCATGGAACAACCACCATCCCAAGTTTTTAAAAAATATCGTAAATCCGATTTGGTGTGATTTCTACCTGCCGTATAAACCAACCAATTCGCCGTATTGAATTATGTGGCCTCGCATAGCTTTCAAAAGCTGTTCTTTAGTGGCGTCCTTTAAGTTGAGCACTGTATCGAGAACGTAGACTTTAAATACGTATCTGTGAGGTTTTCCTTTCGGCGGGCAGGGACCTCCGTAGCCGTAATATCCGAAGTCGTTCCTTCCTTGGTAAGCCTTAAAGGGTTTGGTAATCTCCTTACCCCTCGGAATACCTTCCGGAATCTTGTGTGTTGGAGGAATGTCCCAGATTATCCAATGCGTGAATGTTCCCATAGGAGCGTCTGGATCTTCCATAATGATGGCGATGCTCTTAGCTTTTGGAGATAGATTTACGAGTTCGAGAGGGGGAGATATGTCTTCACCATCGCACGTATACTTTTTTGGTATTAATTCTCCATTTTTAAATACGGACTTTACTTCCAAGTTCTTCTCCAATTTTGGCGCCTCACTCTGTGTGCAACCCAACAGCAAAATCGCTAAAAACAACACAGCGAGCAATCTCATCATCGTGCAGTTTACCTAATGTAAAGATTAATCTTGCGGAGGTGTTCCCATGTTCATTCAAAGGCGGACTAAGGATTTCATAAACATAGATCCCCTGCAAACCGGAGGAATACTAACCGATGACGCCAGAAAAATGCTTTTGGAGTGGGGAGACGGATACAGCGTTTGTGACTTCTGCGAAGGCAGTTTGCACGACATAAGAAACCCCCCGATAAAAGACTTCGTTCAACAGCTTGCTGAGTTTTTGGACTGCGATGTGGTTAGAATAACGACCGGAGCGAGGGAAGGCAAATTTATCGTCATGCACAGTTTGGCAAAGAAGAACGCATGGGTTGTCGTCGATTCGAACGCTCATTACTCCACATTCATAGCCGCTGAGAGGGCCGGCTTAAACGTTGCGGAAGTTCCTAATTCCGGCTACCCGGAGTTTAAGGTTTACGAGGAAAAGTTTGCGGATGTTATAGAAGAAACGAAAAGGAAGGGAGACGTTGTTCTGGCGGTTCTTACGTATCCCGACGGAAACTACGGAAATCTACCCGATGCTAGGGAGGTCACAAAAATATGCCACGACTACGAAGTTCCGGTTCTACTGAACTGCGCATACTCCATAGGAAGAATGGAGATCAAAGCGAATAAACTCGATGCCGACTTCATCGTTGGCAGTGGTCACAAGTCCATGGCGTCAGCCGGTCCGGTGGGTGTTTTGGGAATGAAAGAAGAATACACTAAAATCGTGTTGAGGAAGTCCGAGAGGTTCAAGAATAAAGAGGTGGAGCTTCTTGGTTGCACCGCAAGAGGAGTGCCTTTGATGACTCTGCTGGCTTCGTTTCCGCATGTGAAGGAGAGAGTAGAGAGGTGGAACGATGAAGTGGAAAAGGCGAGATGGTTTGCCGGCGAAATGGAGGAAATGGGATTCAAGTTGCTCGGAGAAAAGCCTCACAACCACGATTTAATGCACTTCGAATCTCTACAGCTTTACGAGATCTCAAAGAAGGTTAAGGCGAGGGGTTACTTTTTGTATAAGGAGCTTAAGAAGAGGAAGATACACGGAATAAAGCCCGGAAGAACTAAGAGCTTCAAAGTTTCGACGTATATGGTTTCGAGGGATAAGCTTGAAATCGTTTTGAACGCTTTTAAAGAGATATTGGAGAAGTATAGGCACGTTTTGGAGTCGTGACAGTTTACATTTTTATTTTGCTCAAATAAAAAATTGTTAGAAATTTTACAATTTGACGAGTCCGCCCAAGTATAGGAAGTAAACCACGAAGACGCCAGCTAAGATCCATAGCAACGGATGAACATCCCTTGGCTTTCCTGCTACGAGCTTTAGAATGCAGTAGCTGATGAATCCGACACCGATACCGTCCGCGATGCTGAACGTGAACGGAATCGTTGCCAGAACGAAGAACGCCGGTAGAGCTTCCGTGGGATCGTCGAACGTTATGTTTCTTATAACGTTCATCATCAGGAATCCTACCAAAATCAGCGCTGGGGCGGTTGCGCATGTCGGAATTATCTGCGCTATCGGTGAGATGAACAGACCGATGACTATGAATAGCACACCAACCACGAGCGCGACCATTCCCGTTCTACCACCTTCTTCAATTCCAGCTGCAGATTCTATGTAGGTCGTTACCGTCGAAGTTCCAAGAATTGCTCCTAACGTCGTTCCTATGGCATCCGTAAGCAGTATCTTTTCGGAATCTGGGATACTCCCGTCTTCTCTCAGGAATCCAGCTTTAGCGCTTAAGCCGGTGACCGTTCCGATGGTATCGAAGAAGTCGACCATGAAGAACGCGAAGACCACTCCGAACGCTCCGACGTTAAGCAATCCCCGAAAGTCAAGCTTCATGAACGTGTAGCTGAGTGTCGGAAGAGAGAACAGGCTTTCTGGCTTGGGTGTAACGCCTATAGCTATTGCCAAGACCGTAGTCGTTAGAATCGAAATCAATAGAGCTCCGGGAATTTTTCTAACCATCAAAGCACATGC
Organism: Archaeoglobaceae archaeon; assembly: GCA_015523335.1. GTDB lineage: Archaea > Halobacteriota > Archaeoglobi > Archaeoglobales > Archaeoglobaceae > WAKM01. The sequence continues at coordinate 28,088 of WAKM01000033.1, forward strand.
GAAGAAGATTCCGAATATCGCAAGCCAGAACTCCGGCTTTGCAAAATTTTGTGTTCCCAACGTTACGAGTGTAGCCTTACTGCCGACGATTATTCCCGCGTCCTTTAGACCTATAAGCGTCAGGAACAGTCCGATTCCGGCACCGATTGCATACTTCTGCGAGATAGGTATGGCATCGATTACGGCAGTTCTGAACTTCGTAACCGATAGAATTATGAAGATTACACCTTCCACAAACACCGCGGCAAGCGCAACCTGCCAAGGGTATCCCATGTTAAGGCATACGCTGTATGCGAAGTAGGCGTTCAGCCCCATTCCCGGAGCCAATGCGAACGGCTTTTTTGCGTAAAGTCCCATTATGATCGTTGCAATTCCCGCTGAAAGGGCCGTGGCTGTGACCAAGGAGGGTATAGCCTCCTTACCCATCGCATTGCTCAGTATCGCCGGATTTACGAAGAGTATGTAAGCCATCGTCATGAACGTCGTTATTCCCGCGAGTACCTCCGTTCTCATGTCGGTGTTGAACCTTCTAAATTCGAAGTATTCCTCAAACCAGTTTGGCATGCCCGATTGAAACCCTTTGGCATATTTAAAATTTGACCGTTTTAATTTAATCATGATTAACAATTTGATAAATCATCTAATAACGGAAAAGCTTATTACGTGAGATAGCCCACTCCTTTTGAAGCCCCGTAGGGTAGCGGTCAATCCTGCGGGCCTTTGGAGCCCGCGACCGGGGTTCGAATCCCCGCGGGGCTACTAACCAACATACGATTTGCACCAAAATTTCAAAACCGCTAAACTGTTATATATTTTCCCGAATAGTCGTGTATCATGAAGGAAATCGACGGAAACGAGCTTGAGAGGATAGTTGAGAACGGATTGGTAGTTGTGGATTTCTATGCGGATTGGTGTGCACCGTGCAGATTCTTAAAGCCTATACTCGAAAAGGTTGAAAGAGAGTTCGAAGGAATAACGTTTGTAAAGGTGAATATAGATGAGCATCCGGAGATCGCGTTCAAATACGGGATAACGAGCATTCCGACCGTTCTGGTCTTCCGCAACGGTAAAGTCGTTGGAGGCTTTGTCGGAGTTTTGCCTGAGGACGCGATTAAAACCGAAATTCTAAAAGCCCAAGCGACGATCCGCTAAATCTTGCTATTTTTTATATCGTCGAGCCATCTTCCGAGCATTCTTACCGCGACCCCTTTAAACTTGTCGAAATCTGCCGCTTTATAAACGTATTTGTATCCTCCGCCCCTCAAAATCCTGTATTCTCTCTTCACGAGTCCCCTATCCATCAAATTTTTCAGCGCTTTATAAACTGAACTGTTATCCTTTCCGAGTTTTTCGGCGATCATGCTTACATCCAATCCGGGATTTTTAAGCAGTGTAAAGTAAACCTCCATCTCCAAGCACGATATACCGAAAGCACACTTCAGAATGCATTTGAGGTTTCGATCGCACTTCATACCTTTACGAACACCATTTTGATGTTCTCCCTCATCGGCATGAACTTGTAACCGCATCTACACTCGACTTCATCCGGAATGTCTATTATATTTTCAAATTCGGCGCAGACTTCTCTGCACCCCGGACAGATAACCTTAAACTTCAGCCTGAGCTTTCCCTTCTCGACGAGCTTTAAGCAGAGATTTGTAGCATGACAGACACTCGTATTAAGCTTTTCCGCAATAAATTCGGGCTCCGTTTCTCCTGAAATAAGCTCAAGAACGCGATCCAACTCCGACATACGAACAAATAAAAAATTGATTAGCCGGCTTGGACTCCGCTGAGTAGAGACTTGATCTTCTTCTGCAAGTCTTGAAGTCTCTCCTTCAGCTTTTCCTCCTGTCTCTCCAAAGTTCTAATTCTGATCTCGAAAGTATCCTTCTTCTCCTTCAACTCTTTTAGAATATCCTCCTTCGAAGTTTTGACGAGTATCGTTCCGACCGTCTTGAAGATCGGAGTGTCATCGCTGACCTTCTCCACTTCCTGAATCGCATTCTCAGTTTCCTTCAAAGAGTTTTCGAGTTGAACCTTCTGCGTTACCACCATCTGAAGCTGTTGCTGGAGTTGTTGAAGCTGGGCAATCATATTCTGAACCTGAGGTGGAAGCTCACCCATTACAACACCTCCAAACACGCTTTAATCAACCTGAGCCAAGCGTTTACCGCTGCCCTCAGGTCGGCTAACTCATCGGCTTCGAGCCTTAGCATTAGCCTACCTCCATCTAAATAAACCTTTGCTTTGCTTATCGCATCCCTCTCCTCCACCTTTAAAGCACGGTATAAAATTTCGGCTTTCTCATCGTCGAGCTCGAATACGAACTCAGCCTCCAATCTTGATTCCCCCCTTTCTCTTTATCTTCATCTTGAAAACCGTAACGTCCTCGTATCTAAATTCGAGTGTTATCCACTCTTCATCACGTTTAACGTAAACCTTCTTCTTCGAATCCATCTTCCTCGCGAGCTTCAAGCCCGCCTCGCTTTGAGGAAGAGCTCCCAGTAAAAGGGGATCGAAAGGAGCTTTGCCGATGAAAACAACCGGACTGTCGTCCATCTTAACCTTCATTACGTTGCTCACGTTGAACCTTATTTTGAGAATCTCACCCCTTTTGGGATGGATTATTTTAAGAATTGCCGGATTTCCCTTAACTTCTTCGATGATGGCGAGAGTTTCGTTCTTTCCGAGCATGGAATAAAGTTCATCTAAGCTGAGCTTACCTCTCTGAACGTATCTCCAGTTCATGAATCTCGCCAAAGCCTTTGCCAAGCTTCTCGTTCTCCTGCTCGGCTTTCTTGAAGTTGTTAGTATCACGGACTCTAATTTGACGGAGATGTTTATATAAAGTTGCTTTGCCGGTGGACAACCGGGGAATATTTTTATTCAGCCTCGCTCGATTTCTTCAGGTGAGCATCAAAGAGGCTTTGAAGGGGAAGGTGAGCGAAGAGGATCTGAAAAAGGTGACTAGGAGCTTCGAGATAATAGGAGATGTCGTTCTAATCAACCTGCCGGATGAAGTTCTGCATCTAAAAGATCTGATCGTTCAGGCAATTTTGAGCAAACATAAGCATGTAAAGACCATTTTGAGGAAGGTTGGAGAAGTTGAGGGCGTGTATAGGGTTGCGAGATACGAGCCAATCTACGGCAAAAAAACTGAAACCGTAGTCAAGGAGCACGGATGCAGATTTATGGTCGATCCGACGAAAGTATACTACTCGATAAAGCTTTCGGGAGAGAGGGAGAGGATTGCAAAGCTCGTAAAACCGGGAGAAAGAATTTTGGTTATGTTTGCTGGCGTTGGCCCTTACGCGATCGTAATCGCCAAGCTTGCGAAGCCTAAGGAAGTTATAGGCGTTGAGATTAATCCGAAAGCCGTGGAATACTTCCGCAGGAATGTGGAGCTGAACAAGGTGCGGGATATAGTTAAGGTTTACGAAGGGGATGTGAGGGATGTAGTTCCGAAGCTCGAAGGCAAATTCGATAGAATTCTGATGCCCGCTCCTTATTCGGCGGAGGATTTCGTTTACCTGTTGAGAGATAAGGTAAAAATTGGAAGTTACATTCACTACTACACGTTCGCCGGGGAAGAGGAGGAAGACGAAGTTCTGCCTAAGAGGGTGAAGGATCTCTTCAGAAAACACGGAATGATAGCTGAAATTGAGAAAATAAAGGCTTGCGGAAGCTTTGCGCCACGTGTTTACAGATACGTTCTGGATTTGAGAATATCTGATCTAATTTAACCAATCTCGATCTCCAAGTAATCTTTTTCAGCCTTGATCTCCTTAACCCTCTTACCTATCTCGAATCTGACCTTATCTGTTATTCTCTCCGAAGGTAATCCGAGGGATGAGAATATGTAACCCATCAGAAGGGCGCTATTGACAAAGAAAAGTCCAGCCAAGCCCATGTCCAGGAAAGTTCTGAAGTTCTGCTCTCCCATGCGTTTGTCGTATCCCCTATCCCTCAGCCATCTTTCAAACTCCCGAATCGTGAGGGTTACCTTTTTAGGCATAATTGCAGATCTGTCGCAGTAAATATAAGCTTAGGGGATTCGCATGAAGGGAGAACTGATAACCCCAGACGGCGAAATCTTAAAGGGAGAACTGGTGATTGAAGGGGGAAAGGCTAAATTTGAAGAGCGCGAATGCGAACCGGAATACGTGTTCGTTCCGACATTTTTCAATGCCCATACGCATTTAGGGGATTCGGTTGCGAAAGATCCCCCGTTCAAAAGCTTGGAAGAGCTCGTGGCACCCAGAGGATTTAAGTTCAAGGTTTTGTCGGAATCGAGCGAGGAAGAATTGGTAGAAGGAATCAGAAATTCGTTGAGGATAGCTTTCGAGAGCGGAACCACAGCTCTGTTAGATTTCAGGGAAGGAGGGTTTGCGGGTTTAAGCATTTTGAAGAAAGCAGACGAAATGGGATTGTGCTTACCCCTTACGAGACCCTCAAGCTTGGATGAAGCTGAAAAGCTTGTAGAAATATCTTTGGGATTCGGAATGAGCTCTGCGAGGGATCACGATTACGCATTCTTAGAAGAGCTAAGAGAGATCGCTAAAAAGCACAGTAAGGTATTTGCGATCCATGCCGGAGAGAAGGACAACGAAGACGTTGAATCTGCACTTACGCTCGAACCCGATCTGCTCATACACATGAATTTTGCCGACGTAGATCTGTTAAAGAAAGCTATGGACAAGAGTATACCGATAGTTTCGTGCATTCGCTCGAACGCTTTTTTCGGACTTCTAAACTTGAAAAATTACGGGATTTTAGCGGAATACGACGGATGGTTGCTCGGAAGCGACAACGCAATGATAGCAAAGCCTTCGATGCTTGAGGAGATGCACTTCGCCTCTCTTCTGATAAAAAACGATTTGGCTGTTTTTAAGGCGAGCGTTAGGGGTTTCGAATTGTTTGGAGGTAAGTCGGGAGTGGTGGTGTTTCATAGAAGAAAGAACTTCAAAAATTCGAAGAACGTTCTTGCTACCCTTGTTAGAAGAGCGGGAGTTGAGGACATAGACTTGGTGTCACTCGTTACGCTTGTCTACGATTAAATAAAACAGCCGTGAAAGCTTCTGGAAGGAGACCCGACGACAATATTTTATAGCATCCGAGTCGAAGTTTGATCGATGCCGGAACTTTGGGTGGAGAAATACAGACCCAGGACCATTAAGGAGGTTGTCGCTCCTCGTGATATTATTGAAAAAGTTGTTATGTGGGCTAAAAAGTGGGAGGAAGGCATTCCTCAAAAGCCTTTGCTTTTAGCCGGTCCTCCGGGTGTTGGTAAGACATCCCTCGCCTTAGCTTTAGCCAATACATTCGGCTGGGAGGTTGTTGAGCTCAACGCGAGTGATCAACGAAATTGGCAGGTTATTAGGAAGATAGTCGGTGAAGCCGCTTTCACCGAAACGATAAGTGAGGAGGGAGAGTTCTTCTCATCTAAATCCGGCAGACTTAAGCTCATAATTTTGGATGAAGTCGATAACATTCACAAGAAGGAGGATTTCGGCGGAGAAGGAGCCTTAATCCGATTGCTCAAGAGACAGCCAAGGCAACCGCTCATTTTAACGGCAAACGACCCATATAACCTCTCCCCGGAACTCAGAAACTTCTGCGAGATGATAACGTTCAAGAGGTTGGACGTCAGACAGATCGTAAAGGTTTTGGAGAGGATATGTGCGGCTGAAGGCATTAAAGCCGACAAAAGGGCTCTCGAAGCTATAGCAAGAAATGCCGGAGGTGACTTAAGAGCGGCTATAAACGATTTGCAGGCGATTGCGGAAGGTAAAACTGAGATCAAATTCGAAGACGTAATAGTGGCGAAGAGAACGCAGGAGACGGACGTATTCAAGGTTATGCAGAAGATCTTCAAAACATACAATCCCGCAGTTTATGGAGAAGCCATGCTTTTGGACGAATCGCCGGAGGATCTCGTAATCTGGATAGACGAAAACCTCCCGCTCGAATACGAAGGTGAGGATCTGCTAAAAGCCTATCTCGTTCTCTCAAGGGCTGACATGTTTTTGGGAAGGGTTAGGAGAAGGCAGTTCTACAGACTTTGGAGATACGCGAGCTATCTGATGACGGTCGGAGTTCAGCAGGTTAAAAGTAAGGCGAAAGGAGGTTGGACGAGGTATCAGAAACCGAACGTCTGGCAACTTCTCATCCAGTTCAAAGACAGAAGGGAGAAGTTCAGGAAGATTCTGGAGAAAATCGCGAAGTATTCACACATGTCCAAGAAGAAAGCTTCTGCGGAGATGTTCGGTTACATCAAAGTGCTTCTCAGTAAGGCGGACATAAAAACTGCCGCGAGCGTTGCCGCATTTTACGATTTCACCGAGGAAGAGCTGACGCTTATCATAGGTAACGAGAGGAGAGCTAAGGAGATAAAGGAGTTCATACGAAAGCACAAACTGCATAGGGTTGAAGAAGAGGCAATAGAAGAGGAAATTTCGGTTGAAAAAATTGAGAAGGAAATCGAAGAAAGATTGAAGAGGGCTGAGGAAGAGAAACCAAAAGAAAAGAAGAAAGAAAAGAAGGTAGAGAAGAAGAAAAAGAGGACTGCGAAAAAGAAAAAGAAAGAAGAAAAGCCGAGCGGAGTTACTACGCTTGAGGATTTCTTCGGGTAATTCCGTGAATTTACCCTTCAAAATATACATGAAATTGCGGTGCTCACACGTGCAGAGGAGTTGTCAAGATAATTTACGTATGGAGTTATAGGTGAGGCAGAAACTATTGAGCCAAGAGAGTGTTGTGTGTGTATTGTAGTATTGTGGGGGAAGTGGTTGTAGAATGCTTTAGTACGTTTTTTGAGGGTGGAGAAGAAGGATTCGACA
>WAKM01000034.1 GCA_015523335.1 Archaeoglobaceae archaeon
ATCGTATTCTCTCCAAGTTTTTCCGCACTTCGTGCATCTGAAAAATCTAACTTCGCTCTCGTCCGCCGCTCTCAGTTGCCTCATCCACCAGTATGCTTCCTTGTTTCCGCATGCCGGACAAACGACTCTGACGGTCGGTAGCGTCTTTATGTTTTCTCCTTCGATAACTGGAACTTCCTCCTTGTTCTTCTTCGAAACTATGACCACCTCTTCATCCGAATCGGCTTGCTTCTCGTAGCCGCACTTCCTGCAGACGACCTTGTCTCCCTTGTATATCATTATACTTTTACACTTAGGACAGAATTCCACATGACCACCTCCAGCAGATCTAAGGTTTGATCGCTCTTTTTAAATTTTTATCGCTGAAGTAGTTCGACCAAATAGAGTTTTGCGTCATCTATCATTTTGTTGTGATCGAAGGCTAACTTTGGTATCCTGCTTAGCTCAAAAAGAGCTACTTCCTTTGCGTCGCTATCGGCTTTGAGCGTTCCGCTCTTGGGAACGGCTATGAAGCATATCGAGACGAAGTGTCCTCTCGGATCTCTGTTCGGATCGGAATAAACTCCCACTAACTTGTATATTTCCACATCCAAACCCGTTTCTTCCTTAACCTCCCTTATCAAAGCTGACTCGACGCTCTCCCCGTATTCAACAATTCCTCCAGGCAGAGCGTAATGATCCTTGAACGGCTCGTTTCTCCTCTTTACGAGCACTATTTTGCCTTCGTATGGAATTATCGCATCCACCGTTAGGGTTATGCACCTCATGTTCGATTCTAAGCTTTGCCGACGTTAAAACAAATTGCAAAATCTTTATATAGTTTCGCTAACCCACTGATATTGTAACTATTATAATTATAGAGGGGGTGTTAGGATGGCTGTTGAGATCAAAGAGATCACTCAAAAGTTTGAGAGAATCAGCGCTCACTCCCACATCAGGGGCTTGGGCTTAGATGAGAATTTAAGGGCTAAGGACGTTGCGGATGGGTTGGTGGGACAGAAAAAAGCGAGAGAAGCTGCCGGGATAATCGTCAGACTCATCAAAGAGGGTAAGATGGCTGGCAGAGGAATTTTAATCGCCGGACCTCCGGGGACTGGAAAAACGGCTATAGCCGTAGCTATAAGCAAGGAGCTCGGTAAGGACATTCCGTTTGTCCACGTTTCGGCATCAGAGTTTTACAGCAGTGAGATGAAGAAAACCGAAGCGCTCATTCAAGCGATGAGGAAGGCGATAGGTGTTCGAATAAAGGAGACGAGGGTAGTTTTGGAGGGCGAGGTAGTGGGCTTGGACTACAACATGGTTCCGAATCCATACAATCCAACTCAGAAGATTCCCGAATCCGCAACGCTTACGCTTGCAACCACTGATGAGCAGAAGACGTTCAGTGTAAGCGGAAGACTCGCTTTACAGTTTCTCTATCAGGGTATAGAGGTCGGAGATGTAATAGTAATCGACAAGGAAACGGGGAGGGTTGCGAAGGTTGGAAGGAGCAAGAGGGCTAAGAAGAAGTTTGACATAGGGGATTACGAACTCGTGGAAGTTCCTAAGGGAAGAATAGAGAAGGAAAAGGAGTTTACATACGTAATCACCCTACACGACTTGGATGAAGCTAATGCGAGAAGGGGCGGAATATTCAGCTTATTCGAGCCAGCAAGTAGGGAGATAGACAACGAGGTGAGGGAAGCCGTGGATGAGCAGGTGAAAAAGTGGGTTGAGGAAGGAAGAGCGGAGCTCGTGCCCGGAGTTCTGTTCATCGACGAAACTCATCTAATGGACATCGAGCTGTTCGCGTTCATGAATCGAGCCATGGAGTCTGAAATGGCTCCGATAATAATATTGGCATCGAACAGAGGATTTGCGAAGATAAGGGGAACCGACATAGTCGCACCGCACGGAATTCCTCTCGATCTGCTCGACAGACTACTGATAATTACGACCGAACCTTACAGCGAGGACGAGATAAGAACGATCATAGAGATAAGAGCCGCTGAATCCGGAATAATGCTCAGCAAGGAGGCTTTGGATAAACTGACGGAGCTGGGCGTTAAGAACAGTCTGAGGTATGCGATCCAACTACTGGCTCCAGCCCATGAACTTGCGAAGCTGAGAAATTCGGGCAAGGTGGAACTTGAGGATGTTGAAAGAGCGTCGAAGCTGTTCGTGGATGTAGGGCAAAGCTCGGAATATCTGAAGAAGTGGGAGGAAAAGATGCTCGGAATGTAATTTTTTCTCCGCTACATTTAATTAATTTAAATTCAAACTTTTTAGGGATGATCAAGGCTTGGTTGCTCGATATAGATTACGTTACTGAACACGGAAGGGCGATCATCAGAATGTGGTGTAAGAACGAAGAGGGTGTGTTTGTTGCTTACGATCGCAACTTCTTGCCTTACTTCTACGTTTTGAGAGAAGACGGGAAACCTACAGCTGAAGACATCTTGAACGTTAAGGTAAAAACTAAGACCGAAATCGTTACTCCGCTTAAGGTTGAAGAAGTTACGGTTAAAAGCTTGGGAAAGGAAGTTGAAGCTTTCAAGGTTTACGCGAGACACCCTCAACACGTTCCGAAGCTGAGGGAGGAGATAAAGAAGTTCGCGGAGGTGAGAGAAGCTGATATACCCTTTGCCTATCGTTATCTGATCGATAAGGATTTGGCTTGCTTGGACGGGATCATCATCGAACCAACTGCTGAGAGGTCTGGGTTCTTAAAGTCCTACGAGGTTAAAAGCGTTCGAAGAGAAGAGAGACCCGACTTTCCCGATCTGAAGGTTTTAGCCTTCGACTGCGAGATGCTTTCGGAATTCGGAATGCCGGATCCGGAGGAGAATCCGATCATAGTCATAGGAGTTAAGTCCGGCGAATATGAAGAGCTGTTTCACGGCGATAACGAGAGGGAGATAATCCTGAAGTTCGTGAACACCGTAAAAAAGCTCGATCCCGATGTGATCGTCGGCTACAATCAGAATGCTTTCGATTGGCCCTATCTAAAGAAGAGAGCGGAGAAGCACGGGATCAGACTCGACATCGGAAGGGATAGAAGCGAGCTGGTTATAAGAGGAAGACCGAAGATCGCGGGAAGGCTGAACGTCGATCTATACGACATAGCTCTGAAGATGAGCGACGTGAAGATAAAGAAGCTTGAGAACGTAGCCGAATATTTGGGAACGAAGGTTGAAATTGCCGACATCGAAGCCAAGGACATCTACAAGTATTGGACTAAAGGAGAGAGAGAAAAGGTTCTGAGGTATGCGAAGCAGGACGTTCTGAACACTTACTTCATAGCCGAAGAGCTTTTGCCAATGCATTACGAACTTGCAAAGCTCATCAGGTTGCCGTTGGATGACGTTACGAGGATAGGAAGGGGTAAGCAGGTTGACTACCTTCTGCTAAGCGAAGCTCACAAGATAGGAGAAGTTGCTCCGAATCCGTTGGAGATAGAGGAGAGCTATGAAGGAGCTTTCGTTCTTGAGCCAGCTAAGGGATTACATGAAAATGTAATATGTTTAGATTATGCGTCGATGTATCCTTCAATTATGATTGCATACAACATAAGCCCTGACACGCTTGTGAGGGGGCAATGTGACGACTGCTATGTTGCTCCAGAAGTCGGGCATAAGTTCAGGAAAAAGCCGGACGGTTTCTTCAAGAGAATTCTGACGATGCTCATCGAAAGGAGGAGGGAGATAAAGAAAAAGATGAAGGAGCTTGACCCCGATTCGGTGGAATACAGACTGCTCGATATAAAGCAGTCAGCTTTGAAGGTTTTGACGAACAGTATTCTTCCGGACGAGTGGTTGCCGATCGTAGAGAATGGTGAGATAAAGTTCGTAAGGATCGGGAAATTCATAGACGACCGATTTAAGTCGGGTAACGTAAAGATAATCGGCGATAGCGAGGTTCTTGAAGTTAACGGTATTTACGCATTCTCGTTTAGCAAGGAACATAAGATTTCTGAGCTTAAGCCCGTAAAGGCTCTGATAAGACATAAATACAGTGGAAACATATACATAATTGAACTTGATTCTGGAAGGAGAATCAAGGTTACGAAGGGTCACAGTCTCTTTACAGTAAGGAACGGGGAGATAGTGGAAGTTAGAGGGGATGGTATCAGGGAGGGCGACTTGATAATCGTTCCGAAGAGAATTCGTTTGGATGGTCGAAGGGTTTTATTAAATATCCCAAAGATCGTTGCAAGGTTACCGCCAAAGGATACCGAAAACATCGTTCTAACGGTTTCCGCTAAAAACAGGAAGAATTTCTTCAAAGGAATGCTAAGAACTCTAAGGCGGATCTTCGGTGAAGAGGAAGGTAAGATAAGAACATCCGATAGATACTTCAAACATCTCGAAAGGCTTGGGTTGATCAAAAACGGAGTTAAGGACTGGGAAACCTTAAAGTTTTACAAGGAGTTCTATGAGATACTGGTTAGAAAGGTCAAGTATGACAGTAATAAAAGAGAATTCGTCGTTCCGTTCAATGACGTTCGGGAAGTCATACCCAATATCCCCGACATCGAATTTGAAGATTGGAAAATCGGTGCGGTAAATGGCTTTAAGATGAAAGCTTTGGTGGATTTGGATGAGGATTTCGCGAGGTTACTGGGTTACTACGTAAGTGAGGGCAGCTCAAGAGTAAGCAGCTATACTGTCGAGATATACAACAGGAATACCGCAATACTCGAAGATATCCGCAGAACTGCGGAGAAGATATTTGGAAGGGTCAGGGTTGGAGAATGTTACGTTGAGATATGCAAAAAGATTGCATTTTTAATCCTAACGGCACTCTGCGGTTTTAAAGCTGAAGGTAAAAGAATTCCAAGCGAAATACTTTCGGCTGATGAAAACGTTAGATGGTCTTTCCTTGAGGGATACTTTAATGATGACATTCATCCTTCAAAAAGGCTGAGAATGTCCACCAAGAGCGAATTACTTGCGAATCAGTTGGTCTTTCTATTAAACAGTTTGGGAATTTCGGCCATTAAACTCGGATTCGACAGCGGGGTATATAGAATATATGTGAATGAAGACTTGAAATTTTTAAGTTTAGGAAGGGTAAGAAACAGCTACTACTCGAATATTATTCCTAAAGATCTTTTGGAGGGTAAAAAATTCCAGAAGAACGTCAGCTTTGCCAAATTCAAAGCACTTCTGAACGACGGATGCTTTGAGAGTGCAAGAATTTTGGAATGGATAGTGAATGGTGACTTAGTTCTTGACAGGGTTAAGAGGATAAGAGTGGAGGATTACGATGGATACGTTTACGATCTAAGCGTTGAAGATAACGAGAACTTTTTGGTTGGTTTTGGACTGATCTACGCTCACAATTCGTTCTACGGCTATACAGGCTGGACTTTGGCGAGATGGTATTGCAGGGAATGTGCGGAAGCAACTACCGCTTGGGGGAGGCACTGCATAAAGAAGTCCGTAAGGATAGCGGAGGATATGGGATTCGACGTTTTATACGGAGACACAGATTCAATTTTTATAAAGAAGAATTCTTTGAGTTTGGAGAAGCTCGAAAAAGAAGCTCTGAAGTTAATCGATCGGTTATCAAAGGAACTGCCTGTTCAGATCGAGATCGATGAATACTACAGAACGATATTCTTCGTTGAAAAGAAGAGATACGCGGGACTTACCAGAGATGGAAGGCTCATAGTCAAGGGATTGGAGGTTAGGAGAGGAGACTGGTGTGAATTGGCTAAGAAGGTTCAGAAAGCAGTTATAGAGATAATCCTGAAGGAGAAGAATCCGCAGAAGGCCGTGGATTACGTTCGGAAGGTTGTGGAGGAGATAAGAAAGGGTAAGATTCCGCTTGAAGATTATGTAATCTACAAGAGTCTTACGAAGCAACCTTCCAAATACGAAAGCAAGCAGGCTCATGTGAAAGCCGCTTTGCGGGCTATGGAGATGGGTATCGTTTATCCGGTCGGCTCTAAGGTGGGTTTCGTAATAGTTAAGGGTGCCGGGAGCATAAGCGATAGGGCTTATCCGATCGAGCTTATCGAAGACTTCGACGGTGAAACGCTTTCTATCAGAACTTTTGCCGGGATAGACAAGAGAAAGATCGACAAGGATTACTACATAGAACATCAGGTTATCCCCGCGATCTTAAGAATACTTGAGAGGTTCGGATACACGGAAGCCAACATCAAAGGTGTGAGCAAGCAGAAGACACTCGACGCATTCTTCAGTTAACTATATTAACTTCCTATGATATTTCGATGTTGTGGAGAGGGATATAATTTTGGAAAGGCTCGAAAAGAAGCTTGCAGAGAAGGAGAAGGAGCTTGAGGAGTTGAGGAAGATGCTGTCCTCGAACACGATCGAGGAGCTTAAGAAGGAAATTATTAGGGAGCTTGAGGAGAAGTATAACTTGAAGAGCTTGGAAGCCAAGCTGATCGAACTTTCGAAAGCCATAGAAAATATAATGTCGGATATCCTATACATTAAATCCGAGCTTAAAGGTTCTCAGAGCAGAAAGAGGGATCTCGTTGAGATTAAGGAGCCGGAGAAATCCGAAGAGGTTACTGAGGAAGAGGACGAAAGCGAACTGATAATAGTCGACTGAAATGTTCATCAAAAGAATCTCCTTGAAAAACTTCAAATCTTTTAAAAAAGCTGAGATTACTTTTGACTATCCCTTCGTAGCTGTAAGCGGTCCGAACGGGAGCGGTAAGTCGAATATAGTAGATTCTATTCTCTTCTGCTTAGGTTTGACTTCCTCCTCAAAAGCTTTGAGGGCTGATAAGCTCACCGATCTGATAAGGATAGGCTCAAACGAAGCCGAGGTTGAAATAACGTTCACCAACGGATTGAAGATAAAGAGAAGGGTAAAGAAGACGGATAAAGGCTACTACAGTTACTACTATCTGAACGGTAAGAGCGTAAGTTACTCGGAAATCGAGAGGGTTTTGGTGGATTTGGGATTGCAAAACGACTACAATATAGTGATGCAGGGAGACGTTACGAGGATTGCGGAGATGTCTCCGATTCAGAGAAGGAAGATAATAGACGACATCGCCGGAATTTCAGAGTTCGATGAAAAGAAGGAGAAAGCTCTGCAGGAACTTGATGTCGTTAGGGAGAACATAGAGAAGCTTGAGGCTGTCATTGCTGAAGTAAATCTAAGGCTTGAAAGCTTAAGGAAGGATAGAGAAGAAGCGTTAAGATATAAGGCTCTTTTGGAGGAAAGGGAAAAGTTTCAGAATTATCTTAGGGCTCACAAGTATCTAAGCCTTAGGAAGAGAAAAGAATCGCTTGAAAACGAGATCGAACAGCTTGAACTTGAAAAGGATGAACTTGCGAGGAAAATTATCAAGATCAATCTGAGACTTCAGGAGTTGAATACCAAAGCCGAAGAACTTTCGGAGAAGATTGCAAAGATTGGAGATATTAGATTCAAGCAAATTCAGAATGAGATTCTGAAGATCAACTCCGAAATCGAAGCTATTAAGCGATCCGAAAAGATATACCGCAACGAACTAAAAAAACTTGAAGAAGAGAGAACACAAATCTTGCTTAGCATTTCAAAACTTAGGGAGGAGCTTGAAGGGGTTAAGAGGGAGATCGGGGAGCTTTCAATTCAGAGGACGAGTATAATCGGTTTAGTCGAGGATATCCATCGGAAGATCGTATTCGTCAAAGCGAAGCTTGAAGAACTCGGAGAACAATTCAAACAGCTTAAGGATGAACTTATCGGCAAGAAGGAGGAGCTTGATAGGTTTAAAGAAAGGAGAAGCGAGCTTATAAGAAAGAGAGACCGATTGCTTGAAGCCTTAAGAAGAATAGGAATGGAAATAGACGACCTCGAGCTTGAGAAGGAAAGGATAAAGATCGAAAACATATTCGATGATCTGAAACGTAAGAAGATTGAGTTTGAGAAAGCCGAAAAGAAACTGAGGGCTTTGATAGATAGGAGGAACGACATAGACAAAAAGATCTTCGCTTTAAGGGATGAGCTTGCAAGGATTGAAGAGGAGATTAAGAGCAAGGAGATAGAGCTTACGAAAGTTAGAACCGAGCTTTCGGCAATGGAGAGGTTTTCCAAAGCCGTGGAGTTAGTTTTGGAAGCAAAGGAGAAGGGGATTCTCAGAAACGTTCACGGAACTGTAGCTCAGCTTGGAGAGGTTAAGGAAGATTTCGCGTTAGCTTTGGAAGTAGCCGCCGGAAACGCACTGCAGTTTATAGTTGTCGAAACGGAAGATGATGCGGTCGAGGCTGTAAAGTATCTGAAGAGGATCGACGGCGGTAGGGCGAGCTTCATACCTCTGAACAAGATAAGGAACTTCAGCGTATATTTGGACTACTCGATTTTGAGAGAGGGGGGCGTAATCGATTATGCTGTTAATTTAATAAAATGCGATAAAAAGTTTAAACCCGTCTTCGAATTCATCTACAGGGATACGCTGGTGGTTGACAGCATAGATACGGCTAAGAGGTTAATGGACGGCAGAAGAATAGTAACGCTCGACGGAGATCTAATCGAGAAGAGCGGAATAATCACCGGCGGAAGTGTTCAGAAGAAGAAAGGAGTCTTACTTTCCAAGGAGCTCCTTAACAAGGAGAGTAAGCTTAGGGAAGAAATTAACAGGTTGATGCAGAGGAAGGAGGAGATATTCGACAAACTGAAGAGGGAAGAAAATCTGAGAAGGTCTATTCAAGCTGAGATCGACGAGCTAAATGTGACGATTGCACAGCTTAAGAGTGAAATCTCGGCTATGAATCTTAGAATCGAAGACTCTCAGAGGCTTTTGGATTCAATAAAGCTCAAGCTTAACGAAAAGAGGGTGGAGATGGCTGAACTCTATTCCGAAGCTGAAAAGGTCGAGGAGGAGCTCAGGGATGTCGAAAAAGCCATTGCAAAGCTCAGGGATGAAATTGAGACTCTTGAGGGGAAGATGAAAGATAGCGAAGTTGCAAAGCTGACCAAGGATCTTGAGAGACTTAAGGAGGAGTATTCGAGAAATAAGGAGATTCTGATGAACATTGAAGGCAGGCTTAAGAATGCCGAACTTAGAAGGGAGCAAATCGAAAGAAGTATTGAGGAGAAGGAAGGTGGATTAAAGCAGATCGAGTTTAGAACCGGAGAAATTAACAAGGAAATCGAGAACGGGAGAAAAAGAATTGAGGAATTGAAGCTCAGACTCGAAGAGTTAAGTAAGGAGGAGGAAGAGGTAAGCAAAGAAGCTAAGAAGCTCAGAATGGAGAGGGACAAGATTTTGGATGAAATCAGAAAGCTTGAAGGCGAGAAATCGAAGGCTGAGTTTGGGATAAAGGCAATTGAAGAAAGGTTAAAGGCTAAGGCTGAGGAGCTTAATGAAGTTGTTAAGGAGCTCGAAGGTTTAGAAGTCGTTGAGGTTGAAGAGCTTCCACCTCTCGCAATCGTTGAAAAAAGACTTAAAGAGATCGAAGCGCAAATTGCCGAATTCGGCGAGGTGAACATGAAGGCTATTCAGGAATACGAGGAGGTCAAGGCAAGGAGGGATGATCTACTAAATAAGAAAGCCGTACTTGAGAAGGAGAGAAGGGAGATCCTCGATAGAATAAAGAGATACGAACAGATGAAGAGAGAAGCTTTCTTTAAGGTCTTCAACGCGATAAATGAGAACTTCAAAGAAATCGTTAAGGAGCTTGCGAACGGAGAGGGGGAGTTGTATTTGGACGGAAACGATCCGTTCAACAGCGGTTTGCACATAAAGTTTAAGCCGTTCGGGAAGAGGGTTCAGAAGCTTGAGGCTATGAGCGGTGGGGAAAAGAGCTTAGCCGCTTTAGCATTGATATTTGCGATTCAAAGGTATAAGCCCGCTCCTTTCTACGTTTTCGATGAGGTAGACATGTTTTTAGACGGCGTGAACGTTGGCAGAGTTGCCAAGATGATAAAGAGACTTTCGAAGGATGCTCAGTTCATCGTAATTTCTCTGAGGAAGCCGATGCTTGAGATGGCCGATGCCGTGATAGGTGTTACGAGAGGTGAGGACTCATCGATAGTCACGGCGATCCGATTGAGATAATTGTGGACATGGCTAAGAAGGGGGAGATCGATCCCTGGAACATCGACGTGGTTGAATTAGCGGATAAATTCCTTAAGAAAGTGGAAGAATTGGACTTAAGATTTTCTGCGAGGGTTCTGCTTTACGCGGCGATTCTGGTTAGAATGAAAGCCGAGATACTTGTGAGTGAAGCCGTATTCAATGAAGATGAGGAAGAGATTGTTGAAGAAGAATTTGAGGAGGTATTGCCAGAAATCGATCTGAACTTTGAGATATCTATAGAAGAAGACTCGATCAAAAATCCAGAGATAAAGCCAAAGAGACCGAGAAGATATACAACCTTACATGAGTTAATAAAAGAGCTAAGAAAGGCAGAAATGCTTGAAGTTAAGAAGAGGAAACGGAGAGTTGTAAAAGCAAAAGCTGAGGACTCGAACATCTTGGAGGTTCCGCATGAGGAAGACATAGAGGAAACTATAAACAAGGTTTACGAGGAACTATTGGGTGAATTTAAACTTAGACCTGTGATTTCATTCTTTAAGCTCACCAGAAGCTTCGATTCGAGTAAACTGGTCTCGTACTATATCTCCATTTTGCATTTAGCATACCGAAGGAAAATAGAGTTATCTCAGGAGAGGTTTTACGAAGATATAAAAATCAAGCCGCTCAGCTGATAATATGGATATTGTTAGGATAGTTGAAGCTATTCTTTTCTCAGCCACTGAGCCGCTTTCATCCATCAGCATTGCGAGAAT
This sequence comes from Archaeoglobaceae archaeon, assembly GCA_015523335.1. Taxonomy (GTDB): domain Archaea; phylum Halobacteriota; class Archaeoglobi; order Archaeoglobales; family Archaeoglobaceae; genus WAKM01. The sequence goes on from WAKM01000034.1 coordinate 10,744, forward strand.
CGCTAAGACAAGCATTAAGGAAGTAGAATCCGCACTTCAAAAGTTAATTGAGGAGTATTCTTCCAGAGACTCTGCGATAGAGATCGTCAAGATTAAGGATAAGTATCTTATGAGGGTTAAGCCAGCCTATCAGAAGTTCGTGGGCAAATTCGTCGAAAGCGAACTCGATAAGGGATGTTTGAGAACTTTGGCAATCATAGCGATAAAACAACCGATAGAACTCAGCAAGTTGGCTAAGATAAGAGGTAATCGTTGCTACGAGCACGTTAAAAAGCTTGAGGAGATGGGATTAATCAAGGCTGAGAAGAAAGGTAGAACGAAGGTTCTGACGACTACTAAAGACTTCGCCGTTTACTTCGGCTTAAATACCGATGATCCGGAGGAGATCAAGAGGTTGCTCAAGTCGGATCTTGAAAGGTTTATAAGAACTTAGACGAATTTCGATCATGCGACCGATAAGAATCGTTACCCCGCCACTCATGGCGAACGCTTACCTATTGCTCGATGATGTTCCGAGTTTGATCGACGCCGGGGGGGATTCGTCGTTCATAGTCAAAGCTGTAAGCAAACACGTTAATCCAAAGGAGATAGAGTTCGTATTCCTAACGCACTCACATTTCGATCACGCGATGGCTTGCGTAGATCTGAAACGCTGGTTCGGCTGTAAGATAGTGATGCACGAGAGGGAGTTCGAACTGCTCAAGAGCGGATACACGCTTTTCGGATACAGATTCTACGTCGAGCCGGATGTGCTTGTGAAGGGAGGAGAAAGATTCAGGCTGGGCGAGATTGAGCTTGAAGTTATCCACACCCCCGGACACACTCCGGGAAGCGTATGCTACTACGAGCCGAACAAGAAATGGCTCTTCAGCGGGGATACGGTATTCGCTCACGGTGCCTTCGGAAGGGTAGATCTGCCCAGAGGTAACAGCTTCGAGCTGATAAGTTCGCTGGAGAAGCTAGCAAAATTGGATGTATCGGTGTTGTATCCGGGACATGAGGATGTAGTTGAAGGGAACGCGAGGGATCACATCCTTAAAGCCCTCGAAATAGCTAGGATGATACTCTGAGAGAGGTGCGAAATGAGGATCGGCGTCCTTCTTGTTGAGCTTAAGATACCCGAGAACGTAGGCTTTATAGCGAGGGTTATGAAGAACTTCGGATTTAGCGAACTCTACCTTTATAACTGCAAAGTTACGGAGCAATCATACGTAACCGCGGCGCATGCCAAGGATGTTCTCGAGAACGCCGTGAGATTGAATAGTTTCGAAGAGATACTTGAACACGGGAACATCCTAATCGGAACGACTGGAGTTACCGCCAAGGCTCAGGAGAGATACATCAGAAAGCCTATTTTCAGTCCTGAGGAGCTTAGGGCATTTTTGGAGGGCAAAGACGGAAAAGTCATCGTAGCGTTCGGGAGGGAGGATTACGGACTCTTCGACGAAGAACTCGAACTCTGCCACATGATCGTTACAATTCCGACGAATCCAGAATATCCGGTTATGAACGTCAGTCATGCCGTTGCCGTTATCTTATACGAGCTAAGCAAAGGGAGATACGGGGTTGAGGAGAAGACTTATGCGACTGCTAAAGACATAGAAAATCTCGTTGCGAACTTCGAAAAGCTAATGAAAGCCGTCTGGTATCCCAAGCACAGAATAGACAGAACGATAATAGCTTTAAGAAGGATACTCGGCAGATCACTAATTACGAGGAGGGAGCTTACGGTTCTTCACGGAATAGTCACTAAGTCTATAACTTACGTTGAGAAACTCAAGAAGGAGCTTGAGAATTGTAAGTGATCAGCAAAGCTCGACAAGCCTACCTTCCGCTTTGACGAATTCCAAGAATTTCCTGTAAGTTTCGTGCAAGTTCAAAGTTTCGGCATCGCCAACGCATATCAGTTTTCGCTTAGCCCTCGTTAAAGCGGTATTGAGCCTTCTCAAATCCTTCAGAAATCCCAAATCTCCATCTTTATTGCTCCTGACGAACGAAATGATTATGATCTCCTTTTCCCTACCCTGATAGCCGTCGACTGTGCTTATTTCCACTGTTTCCCCTATAACGGATCGAAGCAGATCCACCTGATCGTCGTAGGGAGTTATTACGCCTATCCACTCTGCCTTTACTTTCATCTCAAGCAACCTTTCAACGATCTCCCCGACTATCTCAGCTTCAAGCGGGTTTTCCCTTGAAAGAGATCCTTTTCTTTGCCTTTCCCATTTATTCGGACAATTGGATGTATCGACGAAAACCAGCACTTCTTCGGGATCGAGAATTTCGTCCCAAGGACTTCCGAATTTAGGTTTTTCAACGCCGAGATCCGAAAGCGTAATTCCCTTAACGCTCTCATCGGACTTAAGCCTGCCGTCGTAAAACTCCTTGCTCGGAAACATCATGAGCTTCTCGTTCATTCTATACTGAACGTCGAGCATCTTAGAATTCTGAGGAAATCTCTCTATTAGCTTTTCAAACAGTGTTTCGCTCAGCTCCTTAGCTTCTTCGCTCAGAATCGTCGGAGGCAGTTGCTTGTGGTCTCCGGCTAAAACGAACCTCTTAGCTTTTGCGATCGGAATGAGGACGCTCGGAATCGTTGCCTGAGTTGCCTCATCTACAACTGCAACGTCGAACTCTATGTCCTTAATGAAATCGAGAGCGGCGGAAGAATTCGTGCTCAAAATTACCTGAGTGCGATCGATAACATCCCTAACTATTTCATCCTCGGTCTCCTTCGCCTTATCTAAAAGCTTCTGAATTCTTCTATTCAGCTCGATCCACTTAGCCATGGACTTTATCTTTTCAACGCTCAAACCTCTCGCTTTTCTCCCGCTTTTTGCAAGCCTCAGAATTTCCTCATCGCTCAAACCCCTTCTAAGCTGCGGAATCGGCTTAACGTAGCCGTCCCTTACCTTCATCAATCTTTCAGCTTCTTCCCTGAGCTTTCTTACTTCTCCGAACTTGGAATGGACTTCCACATGATGGGAAAGAGTGGACTGCTTCAGATGCTTTGAAACCCTCGAAGGATGACCCAATCTGACGAGTCTAACCTTTCCGAAAAGTCTTTCCACGAGGTTATCAACGGCAATGTTGCTTTCTGCGGTGGCGAGAACTTTACTACCCCTCTTAACCTCTTGCAGAATAAATTCCGCCAGCGTTCTCGTTTTTCCCGTTCCGAACGGTCCGTGGATGAGAAAGAAATCCTTGCTTCCCAACGCCAAGCTTACAGCTTCTCTCTGACTTTCGTTCAATCCTTCATCGAACGGTTCGAAATCTATTGGTTTGAGCTTCTCCGGTTTTCTTAAGCCCAACGCGAACTCCAAAGCTCTCATACCGATCTCGCTAAGGTTGTCTAAATTTTCCATCATCCTTCTGAACGTTATGTCGTTCGCGTAGAGATCTATCCTAACGTTCTTTAAAGCCCATTTGGGAACGGATTCGAGTGCAACCACTACGAACCTAGTCCCCTTTTCGGTTACGATTCCAACGAGATCACTGGCTAACGGTTTGCCCTTGCTTATGAGAACGAGGTCGCCTACGCCTATTTCCGTTTTGAACGGTTTCGACCTTCCGTATTTAACGAGCTTGTAGCCGAATTCCTGCCCGATTACTTTGCCGTTCAGATTCAAAATAGCCCTGCCCAACCTCTCCCTTTGCTCTCCGCTGAGTTTTCGCATCTCCTCCCGCATCGCATCTATTTCCGCTTTCCTTTCGATCTCCAAAAGCCGCTTGAGCTTTCGGATGTATCTTTGTAGTTCCTTACGGCAAGTCTTCATGCTGATTTTGCGGATTACGGTATCCTCAGCCGCAGGAAATTTCATCACGAATCAGAGCGACCGAAACTCATCATCGGCGTAAAAAAATGAGCAGAATAGCGATAAAAAGTTTTAGACTAATTCGGTGGCTACAACCTCTACGCTCTCAACGCCATCTATGCTCTGGATCTTCTCTATGAGCTCATCGCCTATTCCGCCTTCATCCGGCATAACGGCCATAACGAGGAGAGCCTTCAATCCGAAGGCTATGGGTTCGATCTTGTAGTCCTTGATCTCAACCTTCTCTGGAGCAACTTCCTTTATCTTTTCGTATATCTTTTCGAGATCGACGTCGACATCTTCGGGCATCACCTTAAGCTTCATGTAGACGTTCCCCATCCGAACCACCTCACGGCCCTACAAACCCGCAGTTGGGACATTTATACGGATTCGCGAGCTTCCTACACTTTTTGCATCTGTATATCGTCTGACCGCATTCCGGACAAGGAAACGCGACGTAATTCGTTCCTATTAAGTTGGCACCGCAAGTTACGCATCTCGCCTCCATCAGCATCACCTCCCCTCAACCAACGTGCCTTTCGCTCTTCCTTTAGTTATATAATCTTTTACCCTGTTGGCAAAAAGCCCGTTGCAGATAAAGGTATCCATTCCACACTCGACCATGAGTTTCGGGGCGTATTTGTCCAAGCAAGTTTGAATTCCGATCAGCTGAGAAGCCCGAATACGTTCGACAACCCTGTCGTTTAATATTATACCGTCGACGTTCGTCAGCTTTACGACGTTATCGATCCCTAACTTTGACGCGATCCATATAGCTATGCTGTCGGAAGTTACGTCCCAAGAATGCGGAAGCTCGTCGTTCCGCAAGATGAGTTCGTAGGGAAGCAGAACCTTTATACCTTCAAACTCTATATCTTCGAAGTCTTTGGGCTTTATCGTCTCAACTCCGAAGCTGGAGATGTAATAACCGAACTGCTCCATCGCCAAAATCGCCATCCAATGGGCTTGCTCATCTTTAACGTTAAGCCTTCTAATTTGATCCGCAAATATCCAGCCCCCGGGAACTATTAAGATATCCCTGCCGGTTGAACTCAGGACAGACAGAATCCTCCTTACATTCGATGCCACGCTTCCACCCAACTTTACGACGATCATAACTGAAATTTAAAAGGCACTTTGATGGGGCCGCCGAGATTTGAACTCGGGTCTCCGCCCCCCCAAGACGGAAGGATGCCAGGCTACCCCACGGCCCCTCCTAAATACCTAAACCTCCGCTTTTTAAAGATTTTTCTTGAGCTACATTTTAACGGCGATCTCACTTTTACTGCTCAGCTTACGCTTGACACCCTCCAAAATCCTTTCCATGATCTCCAAATCGGAAAGCAACCCTTCAGCTTCTATGACTTTCTTCAATCTTAAAGGAACGGCGTCCATTCTGTAAGCCGATCCCTCAGCTTCGATTCCCATGACCTTCGAAGGTATCACAACGTCGGCTATTTTGCTCGTTAGACTTTCGAACGGATCTACCACTATCAGCGGAATCTTGGCGAGGTATCTGACCGATTCCCTCGGGAAGTGCGCCGCTGGGTCGGAAGCTATAACCAAGACCGCATCAACGTCTTTGCTCTGCAACAACGAATTCGCGTCAGTTTCTCCGGGGTTATACCAAGGATACCCCCTCGTGAAGTCGACGGCGAAGGGATATCCGGTTTCCCAGCTCAAAACTTCGTTGAATCCGGTAACGTTGTAGTGTCCTCTCATAGCCATTATGCTGAACTTCGTGTAACGGTTCAGATCTCTCACAAGCTTAATGGCTTCGGCTATGTTTCTGTGCTTCCCCCTACTCATCGTCAAGCCAACGCCAAAGAATAGGATCCCGAACCGGCAGTTTTTCATTCTCTCAGCAAGTTCCATTAACGTTTCCTTTTTAACTCCGCCCACCTCTTCATGTGGGATGTCTCCCTTGTTCAGAATAGTTCTGAGGGCGTTCAGAACCTCGAAATCGTAACCCGGTTTTACTTTAACGAATAGATCCGCTATTTCGGCGGTTTCGGTTTTTCTAACGTCAACTACGACCAAAAACCTCTCCAACTTTCCTTTGTCCGTGAACATACCCCTCGGAAAGAGGGAGTATCGAGACATGTGCCTCGGATGTGCGTGCATCGGATTGCAAGCCCAGTAAACGACGAGATCTGCTCTGTTCTTTACCTCTCCAAGCGTAACCGAAGGATAACCGACTTCCTGCACGGCTAAAACGCTTGGACCGTGGCAAACGGAGGCTGTGTTGTCGATTACAGCTCCGAGCAATTCGGCGAGCTCTATTGCCACTTCATGAACCTCGCAACTCGTCGAGGAGAAGCCGTAGAGGAGCGGCTTCTTAGCCTTCGTCAAAATCTCAACGGCTCTTTTTATCGCTTCGTCGTAACTGACTTCCTTGAAATCCTGTCCTTCTCTGACCATCGGAGCCTTTATCCTGTGCTTCTTAACAGCTAAAAATCTGTGTGCACCGAACTTACAAGCATTTTCGACTTCCTTGATCTCGTCGTTTTCGACATACACGACTATGTCGTCGCAAAGGCATCCGCAAAACGGGCAAACGACGTCTTCAACCCTCAAACTCATACCTCCTCACCAGTTCGTCTCCCCTCAAAACCCTTCCGTCGGCTTTCTCAATCCTGACCTTGATTCCCTTGAAGCTCGGCATCCCGGTCGAATCCGTTCCAGCCGGAACTACGGCGTTAGCCCAAGGACCCATGGGGATGAAAACTATCCCTCTGTCCAAGCCCTCGCAAGGCTTGACGTAAACGTTAACATCTCCCGCTTCAGACGTTACTCTCACGACATCTCCATCCTTAACGCCCAATTCCTTCATATCTTCGGGATTCATCTCGCAAATGGCGCATGCCTTCATGTAATCCTCGCTACACTTCTGATGGAGGGTTTCACCCTGATGCATCGTCCTTCCGGAGATGAGAATGAACTCCATGTTTGTCAGAATTAATATTGATTATTTAACGTTATTGGTGAAGTTATCGAAGATTCGAAAATCGAGCTCTATTGAATTTTCGCAACGATCTATGCTAATCGTCGTTTAATCGCTCGGTATGGATTTGTCATTTCGTATCTAAGCTAAGCGCTCGCAAGTTGCATATGATTGAAGAGTTATCAAATGACAAACGATGACGATCGTCGAAATCGATTTAATTCCAGCTGGTAACTTCAGCCGGATGAAGATCGTTCTGTCGTTGGGCGGTTCGGTTTTAATGAGGGATTTCGATGCCGAAAAGATAGGGAGATTTGCTGAAGTCATTGAAGAAATTGCAGAGGGTAACAAGGTATTCGTGGTCGTTGGAGGCGGGAAAATTGCGAGAGAATACATAAAAATTGCTAAAAGGCTCGGTGCCGACAACACCCTTTGCGATTACATCGGAATCGAAGTTACAAGGATCAACGCGATGTTGCTTTGCTCTGCTTTAAGCAATGCACCGAAGGTAATTCCTAAGGATTTCAGAGATGCCTACGAACTATCTTTGAATCATAACGTGGTTGTGATGGGCGGAACGTTTCCCGGGCACACGACGGATGCAACATCGGCACTGCTGGCTGAATTCGTCAAAGCTGACCTATTTTTGAACGCTACATCAGTGGATGGAATTTACTCTGACGATCCGAAGAAGAATCCGAATGCAAGGCGGTTCGATAAAATCAAAGCGGATGAACTGCTGAAGATCGTTCTGAAGCTATCGGCTGAAGCGGGAGGAAACTTTCCGCTCGACGTTCTTTCGGTAAAGATCATTCAGCGAAGTGGGATTAGAACGATCGTGTTCTTGGGTGAGCCAGAAAACATAAAGAGGGTAGTTGAGGGGGATTACGCCGAAATCGGAACCTTGGTCGAACCCTGAGATTAAACTTATATCCCTTCGCACGGGATCTTAGATTTATGAGGAGGAAGAAGGATCGTCAGGATTACTACTACTGGCAAGCCAAGAAGTTGGGATACCGAAGCAGAGCGGCGTTCAAGCTCCTTCAGATGAACAAAACGTTCAAGCTAATTAAGGAAGGAGATTGGGTCTTGGATTTAGGAGCCTCGCCCGGCGGATGGAGTCAGGTGGCTGTGGAGCTCGGATCGAAGGTCGTTGCAGTGGATATAAACCCGATGAAGCCGATAGAGGGGGTTACGTTCATAAAAGGAGACATAACGAAACCCGAAACCCTCGACGAAATACGGAAGATCAGAGAGGAGTTCGATGTTGTTCTGTGCGACGCATCGCCTAAAATAACCGGAAAGTGGACGATAGACCACCTTCTTTCCGTCGATTTGGCGAGAGCGGCTTTCAACATAGCCAAGCAGACGCTCGTGCGGGGTGGATGCTTCGTCGTAAAGATATTCCAAGGTGAGGAAATTCAGAACGTATTTAACGAGTTCAAGCCCTTCTTCAGGTTTAGGAAATTCCACAGCCCGAAGGCTTCAAGGAAGAGTAGTGCCGAGATTTATTTCGTCGGCAAGGGGTTCAAGAAACCGTAGTCTAAAGTCTTTGTCTATCTTTAGGGTTGTATCGAACAGCGTGGATATCAGTATTTCCTCGCTTTTCGATTGGGCCCCTTCTATGAGCATCCCGATTATCATTCCGCCCTTCTCCTCGATAGTGGCTAAGAGGTGTAGCAGGAAATTGTAGAGAGTGTTCAATCCGTGAATTGCCAAGAGTTCCGATAGGCACGACATTATAACGGCGCAGTTTGGTGTTGCGCTCCTCGAAACCTGAAGTAGTATCTCCTGCAAGTTTCCCGGATTTAATCTTACGGAGTTGAATCTACGCGTATTGAACGAGAATACCTTTGCCTTCCTATCTTTAAGAGCCTTGTAAGCTAAAAACGGGTTCGAGGACACCCACAGAATCTCTTTGTTCCCAGCCAGCCTTAGAAGGGTGCGGTATGCTTCGAGACCGATTTTCGAAACGACCAATATTCTCGATAGATCCGCGTCTTTGATGATCATAATCCTAATGAGCATAAAATCATATTTAAAATTTTCCATTTTGAAATATTAAGTTTTTTATGAGCGGCTACGTCCGTTAGCTGATTACGATCTTCTGAACTCCATCGACCTTCAAAAATTCGTCCACGAGTCTTCCCGGAATCTTTGTATCCGTAACTATCGTCAGCTTGGACTCGACGCTGAGCTCTGGATCTTCCGCAAGTATATACCTTATAGATATGCCCTCCCTTGCAAGTATCGATGTTATTCCGGCGACTATTCCAACCTTATGGCTTTCCGCGTAAACTTCGAGCACACCGAAGCCCAATATCCTTGCAACTTCGGTGATGTTTGCGACGGGCTTTAGAGATGAAAAAACCTTCCTCAACTCTTCGTCTCCTTCTATATTCTGAATTGCGGAGACTACTACCTTCCTATCGACGCCTAAAGCTTCGGCTATCTTAGTCGGCACGAGCTCAATTTCCCCGCAGTAGGCTTTCCCGTTTTTGATCGAAATACCCAACCTCAAGAACTCCTTGGCTACTACGATTTGGGATGGATACCTTTCGAACTTTTCCGCGATCTTCTTCCACATTGTCATACTCTAAGGTTCAACGATAAAATAGTTTTCTCTGATAAAATCATGTTGAGTTGCCGGATTGATCGGACGGATGGAATACACTCAAATTACTCTTCTCAGCAATCCGTATAGATTCCTCTTTATGATCTCTGGAATATTTATACCGGTAATTTGCACGACTACGTAAGCTCCGTATATCGTTCCGATCATGCTTCCGACGTTAGTCAAAGCGGCTACGAGTAAAACTCTAAAAACTCTGTTTCTCATAAGCTCACGAAGGCTTTCAGCTTTCGTAAGATCCTCCAAATCTTGTGAAGTCGGCTTTCTCATCTTAGCCTCGACTATCCCTGAAACCCAACCGGCGGCGATCATTGGATTTAGAGATGTAAGCCAAGCCGAAAGGAATGCCGCCAAAGCTGAAAGTGGATGACTGCCGGCGATCAGAGCACCGATTGCGGATAGAACTCCGTTTATTAAAAACCAATAAAGGAAGGCTTTTAATATGAGTTCGGAGTTCATAGTTGTGAGAACGGCTACGAACGTCAGAATGACAAAAGCTATTATCGCGAAGCTCGCAACTTTGAGGATGCTAAATTTTCGCTCCTTAACGCTTTCAAGCTCTCTTAAATCCGGCAGAAGCTCGGGATTTTTCAGATACCTTTCGATCCCCTTCTTATGCCCAGCTCCGACTACGGCAACTATCTTCTCGTATCTCTTAGATGCTTCGATCAGCTTTGCCGCCATGTATGCGTCCCTTTCATCTATCAGAACCTTCGCAGCCGATGGAGCTATATCTCTGAACTCTTTAACGAGTCTTTCGAGTATGTCTTCCTCCAGCATTTCGTCAACATCTATTTCCTCGTCGCCGAACAAACCTTTTAACATGTGGAAAACCAGCCTAATCTTCTCGAAGATTGATAGGGAATTCCAGAACCTCTTGAACGTGATCGCGATATCCCTGTCGATGAGCAAAACGTCCGCTCCGATTTCTCTCGCCTTCTCTATTGCGGCAAGCATTTCCGCTCCAGGCTTAACGCCGTATTCCTCGCCGATCTTCCTTTGGAAGTATGAGAGAAGTAGCTGGAATAGAACAAGAGCCGCATCGCCCTTTTTTATTACATCTACAACCGATATCTCTTGAGGCTTTTGGGTTAACGCCAAAAACCTCTTGTAGCACAACTCCACAGCAACGGCTTGAGGCTTGACCTCCTCTATGATTCTTTTGGTTTCCTCTATGCTCTTCTTGGATACGTGTGCCGTTCCTACGAGGATTATTTCCATCGGGTTTAGCGGTGCGTTAAGTCTATTATACTTTCCGTTGAAATTCTTGCGGATGATGAAGCCCCCTGAGCTCTGAATCGTGATGAATTAGGGGCTGTCTGACATCACAAAGTATATCAAAATTAAGCCTATCGCAATCGAAGTTAGACCTACCAGCAGATGAATTTCCGGAGAGGTTTGGACTGGAACATGAGGTCGAATAGGAGCGGGAGCTGGAGTTCGGGCCGGAATTGGTGTTGGTTTGATCGTAAGAAATCTGAACACTTCGAAGGAACCGGGTAGCATGCAGGCTAAAGCAGATAAAAGCAAAATTATCCTTGTTAGATCGTTTGGGTATAGTATTTTTCTTCCCTTCTCCGTGAGCTCGTAATATATCCATTTTCTGCCTTCGTCAACCCTTCTGACGAGTTCCGCTTCTACCAACTTATCTAAATGTTCTCTAACCGTCGTTTTTGCCATGTTAAGGCTTTTAGATAGCTCTGTTAGAGTCATCCTTCTTTCGTTCAGCTTCTTAAGTATCTCTATTCTAATATTGAAGGCTAAAGCGAAGATGGTCTTTTTGTCGATTACGATCTTCATAACCTTCACCGAATGTTAATGGTTATCCAACTCCAGCCCGTTCCTATAGCTCCGGAGAAATTTATGCAGAAAACGTATCTTCCGGGACGGAGCGAACGATCTGTGTTTATTTTTAGTTTGAAGGTGTATATGCTGTGGGGACTTACGAGTCGCTCCGACGGAATAACTTCAACGCTCAATCCGTTTGGCATCGGCATCTCCTTCTTTTCGTAAACTTCCTTAACCCTGTAAACAGTAAATCTCACGATTCCCGACTGGGATTCTCCGGTGTGCAGAACGATGTTAACTTCCGCGTTTTCTCCGGCTTTCACCGTTACGACGTTCGGATGCTCGATTTTCGGTGGATAAAGCGAAGCGAAGCCCGGATTGGGACTTTTAGCTACTAAAACCCTAAGCCAGTCTTCTATCGTTTTTCCATCAACGATTGCACGGATTAAGAATGCGTGCGATCCGCTAGAATTTACATGGGTCTTAACGATTACGCTGAAAACGTTCTCATTCGGTTTTAGTTCGGCTTCAGACGGAATTACTCTCACAACTACTTCGCTTTCGATCTTACGGGTATTCCCAACCTCCGATACTTCGTAGGCTTCAAACCTAACTCTTCCCGTTTTTGCAGTGTATATCACGAACTCCGTCCTTCCGGTTTCACCGGGTCTGAGATATATGTGATGATTAACGAGTCCGCCAACTATTTTTATTTCATTATTATGATTAATTATACTATCGTAGCATATATTGAAATCGATGAAATTAGTATAATCAAAATTGCAACCTTATTCTTCATCGTGTGTTTATTGTGTCAAGCGAAGTTTAAAAATCGATTGGAAAAGTTAGGCTTCAACCTCACAGCCCAATAAATTATAATATTTCTAAATAAAATTTCAAAAATGAAAATCGTTATTATTTATAACCGTAATCCCATAAAATTAGACAAATCTTATTTTTTGGAATCAAACCCGTAAAATGAGAAAGGTTTATATACGCACGATTAATCTTGCATCGATGATGTCCGGCATTAAGGAAGGTATTTACATGTCACGAAAGGAGATCGAAGCGATAAAAGAGCGCAGGTTCCGAAGTATCGTGCGCTACGCGTTCTGGAGATGCCCGTTCTACAGAAAGAAGTTCAAGGAGGTTGGGATAGACGTCGACAAAATAAGGAAAGTCGAGGACATCGAGAAATTGCCTTTTACTACGAAACAGGATTTGAGGAACGCTTATCCTCTTAAGATGTGTTGCGTTCCGAAGGAGGAGGTTGTTAGAATCCAGATGAGCGGAGGAACGACCGGTCGGCCGGTCATCATTCCATACACGCGCAAGGATGTCGAGCAGTGGAAGGAGATGATGCTCAGAGCTTTCTATTTGGCTGAAATCACATCGAAGGATGTTATTCAGATTACTCCCGCTTTCGGGCTTTGGAACGGCGGCTTCGGATTTCACTTCGCAGCCGATGCGATAAACGCCTTTATCATTCCTATTGGCCCGGGAAACACGAGAAATCAGCTTAGATTCATGAGGGATTTCGGAACAACCGTGTTATGCGCAACCGCAAGCTATCCGTTGAGATTAGCGGAAGTTGCTCAGGAGATGGGTATAGACGTCAAATCCTTGAGTTTGCAGAAGATGTTGCTCGGAGCGGAGCCTTGGAGCGACGAGATGAGGAAGAGGATCGAAGAGATATTTGAAGTCAGAACTTATGATATCCCTGGACTTACGGAGATGGGTGGTGTTGGGACTGTAGGCTTCGAGTGTCCGGAGAGAAACGGTCTGCACATGTGGGAGGACAACTACATCGTCGAGATAATCGATCCGGAGACGGGAGAAGTTGTCGACGACGGGAAGGAGGGGGAGGTCGTTTATACATCTTTGAACAGGGAAGCGATGCCCCTGATTCGTTACAGAAGCGGTGAGGTTAGTGCCGTGGCATACAGGGACAAGTGCGAGTGCGGAATAGAGCACATGACTATGAAGAGGATAAAGGGTAGGACTGACGATATGGTGATATATAAGGGCGTCAAGTTCTATCCGTCCGATGTCGAAGAGATCCTCGCAAGCTATGGCATCGTCCATTACAAGATAGAGGTTGGAAACGGAATTAGGATCGTTTTCGAAGGTGATGAAAGCCTAATACCAGCCATTGAAAGGGATATTAAGGAGTTTTTAGGATTCAAGCCTAAGCTCGTAGCTGTTCCGTTCGGGAGCTTGGAGAGGTTTGAGGGTAAGGCGAAGAGACTCGTTAGGCTCGACGAGGTGATATGATGAAGAAGCTCGCGATTTTGCTCATTTTCGTTTTGCTACTCACCGGATGCGCTCAGAAAACCGTTACGGAAAAAACAAAAGTTAAGCCGACCGCTGAAGAGAAAGTGATAAAGGTCGGAGTAATCGGACCCATGAATACGGTCTTCGGCATAGCCGAAAAAAAGGCTGTCGAGTTGGCCGCAAAGGTTATAAACGAAGAAGGTGGCATTTTAGGAAGGAAGGTCGTCGTAATATCTGCCGATACTGGAATGGATCAGAATAAAGCGGCAACGGCTTTGAGGCATCTTATTCAGGATGAGGGATGCAAGGTTATAATAGGCGGCTTTGCGAGCGGTGTTACTATTGCCGTTCAGCCGATAATCGCGGAAACAAATACTGTTTGGCTTGCCGACGGAGCCGCTCCTTCACTGACCGATTGCGTTGTTAAGGATTATAAGCATTACAAATACTTCTTCAGAGCCGGAACTCTGAACGGAACTACTTTCGCTTACGACATATTCGACGTTCTAAACAACTACTTCAACGGCGAACTGAAGAAGAATTGGACGAGGGTCGCTATAATCAGGGATGGAGCGAAGTGGGATAACGGAGTTATGAAAGTCTTGAAGCCGATGCTTGAAAAGCACGGCTACAAAATCGTTATGGATAAAGCTATGTCCAAAGAATCGGAGGACTTTACATCGGTTCTGCTTGAAGCGAAGGAGAAGCATGCGGACGTCATAATAACACTGCTCGCCCACGTAAGCGGTATTCCCTTAGTGAAGCAGTGGGCGGACATGAGGATCAAGATACCGATAATCGGGCACGATCTGTCCGCTATATCGCCGACCGCATGGAATTCGAGCGATGGGAAGATAGACGGAGAGGTTTTCATAGCAACGGGCGGAGCAATTCCGGTTCCGCTGAACGATAGAGCCAAGTGGTTCCTGAAGCTTTGGAAGGAAGAATACGGTGGTTATCCAGATGCGAACACCGCATACGACATGTTCGACGCCCTGTTCATGTATAAGTGGGCTGTGGAGCAGGCGAAGAAGGCTGGGGAGAAGGATCCGTTCAATTCCGATGTCGTCGTTAAGTATCTCGAAAGGATAAACGCGAGCAATCCCTTCGAAACGGTTAGGGGTAACTTCGCCTTCACAAAGCGACACGATCCGCTTTGGGGGGACAAATACATCAGAAACTGGGTGTGCCAGTGGCAGGACGGAAAGATCGTTATAATATGGCCTAAGAACGTAGCAACCGGAGAATACCGACCGCCCGCTTGGATGTCCTAATTTTTTCATTAACCTTTTAAAGCCAACCGCTTGTATTAAGGCGATGGAAGAAATCCATTGGGCTGACGTAATTGCGGAGGATCTGCTGAAAAAAAGTAAGAAGCACAGAATAGCTACGGGCATAACTCCTTCCGGACATATCCATCTCGGAAATTTAAGGGAAATGCTTACGGCAGATGCGGTAAGAAGGGCTGTAATCGATAAGGGCGGTGAAGCCGAGCTCATCTACATTGCAGACACATTCGATCCGTTGCGAAAAAGATATCCGTTTTTGCCCGAAGAATACGAGAAATACGTCGGAATGCCTTTAAGCGAGATTCCGGATCCGGAAGGTTGTCATGAGAATTATGCGGATCACTTTCTTGAGCCTTTCTTGGAATCGCTCGAAATCCTCGGGATTCCGGTTAAAGTTGAGAAAGCCGACGAGATGTATAAGGAGGGAAGATACGAAGAGGCGATAAGAACAGCATTGAAGCGTAGGGACGACATCGCGAGGATAATCGAAGAAGTGACGGGTAGAAAGCTTGAAGAGGATTGGTATCCCTTCATGCCACTCTGCGAGGAATGCGGAAGGATAAATTCTGCAAAGGTTACGGGATTCGACGAGAAGTGGATCTACTACAGATGTTCGTGCGGACACGAAGGAAAAGCGAGTTACAGAGGTGGAGGAAAGCTGACTTGGCGCGTCGATTGGGCGGCGAGGTGGAAGATATTGGGAATAACGTGCGAACCTTTCGGCAAGGATCATGCCGCGGCTGGCGGAAGCTACGATACCGGCAAGAGATTGGCGAGGGAGATATTCGGAATAGAGCCGCCGTATCCGATTCCATACGAATGGATTAACCTTAAGGGAGTAGGAGCGATGAGCTCATCGAAGGGCATAGTGATTCCGGTAAGGGAATTTTTGGACGTTCTTCCGCCGGAAATCGTTCGATACATCATAATTAGGGTTAAGCCGAAGAAGCACATCGACTTCGATCCAGCAAATCTGCTCGAGTTGGTCGATGAGTTCGAAGAGGGGATTAAGAAGAAGGATAGGGCGGTCGAACTCTCTTTGGTTGGGGATGTTGAGTATTCGGATATTCCGTTTAGACACCTCGTCGTTGTCGGGCAGATCGCCGAATGGGATCTGAGCAAAGTGTTCGAGATACTCGAGAGAACGGGCTACAAGATCGACGAAAAAGCGAGGAGGGATGTGGAGAGGAGAATAAAGTATGCAAAGAACTGGCTTGAGAAGTTTGCTCCGGAAAGGCTTAAGTTCGAGATAGCCGAAAGCGTCGATCCTTCAACGTTCAGTGAGGATGAGAAGAAGTTCCTCAGAACGTTCGCTGAGAGGCTCAGCGATGACATGAAGCCCGAAGACATCCACAACCTCGTCTATCAAGTTGCCAACGAGCTCGGTTTGAAGCCAGCAAAGGGATTTCAGGCTATCTACAAGGCAATATTGGGCAAAAACTACGGACCGAGAGCCGGCTATTTCATCAAGATGCTCGGAATTGAATGGGTTAAAAATAGATTCATGCAGATTAGTTGCGAGTAGTCGGCGGTGTTGAATTTCCTCTTCTTTATTAAGATCGCACAAGCGAAAGGTCTTTTACGGTTCGGCTTCAATTCCATGTAATGATGATTGAATCCAATTCTGAGCGCATGCGATGATGAAGTAGCCCGCGCCTGAATTCATTCGATGAAACTCTTCCTTTCCAAAACGTCCCTCAAGCCCTCTCCGAGCAGGTTGAAGCCGAGAACCGATAGGGCTATGAACAAACCCGGAAAAAAGGTTAGCCAAGGTGCCGTGGTTATGTAATCCTTGCCGGCGTTTATCATCTGCCCCCATTCCGGCGTTGGAGGCTGAATTCCCAATCCCAAGAATCCCAAGCTTGCGATCGTCATGATGACGTTACCCATGTTCAACGTTGCCAAAACGACTATGGGCCCTATCGAATTGGGAATTACGTGTCTGAGTAGTATATACCACTCGCCCGCTCCTATAGCTTTGGCACAGAGAACGAACTCTCTTTCCTTCAAAGATAACACGATCCCCCTCGTGATCCTCGCGTAGCTAACCCAGTTCGTTATAACAACAGCCAAGATCACGTTCCAAGTTGAAACGCCGTAAGCTGCGCAGAAGATCCCGACCAAGGCTATGTTGAACACGAGCTCAGGAATTGCCAAAAACACGTCGATAATTCTTCCAATTACATCATCGACTATCCCTCCGAAATATCCGCTTACAGCTCCGATGATGCATCCCAAAGACATTGAGATAAGAGATATCGTGAGGGCTACGAACAACGAAGTCCTCGCGCCCCATAAAACTCTCGAAAACAGATCCCTTCCAAGCTGATCCGTCCCGAACGGATGCTTAAGGCTTGGGGGCTCGAGTCTATCCTTCAAGTCGGTTTTGTATGGATTCTTAGCTATCAAAGGTGCCAGCAGTCCCAAGATGGCAATCAGCAGTATTATTCCCAATCCCGTAACGCAAAGCCTGTTCATTTCAGTCACCGTATCGGATCCTCGGATCTATAAAGGCGTAGAGTATGTCGACGACCAGATTGACGAATACGAAGAGAACTCCGGATATGAAAACCAACGCCTGAACGACGGGAAAATCCCTTTCAAAAACGGATTCTACGAGCAGAGATCCCAAACCGGGCCATGAGAAAACCACTTCAACCATGATCGAGCCTATGATCAGATGGTGAATCGAAAGGGAGAAGTATGTTATTATAGGAATCAGGGCGTTTCTGAGTGCGTGTCTCAGAACAACGAGCCTTTCCGATAACCCCTTAGCTCTCGCCGTAACTATGTAATCCTGAGACAAAACTTCGAGCAGACAGCTTCTAACGAACCTCGTCTTTATAGCCATGAATGAAAAACTCCAAGTTAAAACGGGCAGGATCATGTGTTCAATTCCGCCGTATCCGAAAGCTGGCAGAAGATGAAGTTTTACCGAAAATATCCAAATTAGAATTAAGCCGAGCCAGAAGCTCGGAATGCTTATGCCCAAGAGAGAAAATATCCTGCAGAAGTGATCCACAGCCTTATCTTTGTATATAGCCGAGATCATTCCAAGAAATAAGGCGAAAGACACCGACACAGCAAACGTTGCGAAGAAGAGTTCGGCTGAAGCCGGAAGTCTCTGCATTATCAGATCCATAACCGGTTTTCCTTCCGTCCAAGACGTTCCGAAGTTACCCCTCAAAACGTTCGAAAGCCAGTGGAGATATTGGACTAGAAACGGTTTATCGAATCCCATCTGTTTTCTAATTCTTTCAACGATTTCCGGAGTCGGTTCTATCTTGTATCTCACCTCAGCCAAAAACTCCGCCGGATCTCCGGGGAAGAGGTAAAGTAGGGAAAACGAAAGAAAGGAAACGCCGAAAAGCGTCGGAATTACCTGAAGAAGTCTCCTCGCTATGTATCTAAGCATTCATGCCCTCACTCCCACGTTGTAGAACAACGGCTCTCCGAACGGTATCCCGTTGGGGTAGTGGAAGAGGCTGTAGTAATCCGCATCGACGTTCTTGCTCGTAACTACCGTCATTATGTCGAAGTATAAGGGCACGACTCCGTGTTCGTCGTGGATAGCCTTGTAGAACTCTATTAGATACCGCTTTCTCTTCTCCTTATCGAATTCTTTAAGTATCTTCTTGCAGAGCTCTCCCGTTCTCTCGCTCACGTATGCGCTCCACTTGTTTCCCGGATAGAACCTCCAATACATTCTGAGGTAAAATCTCCTGTCGGTTCCACCGATGTAATACATCCTCATGTCGTATTCGCCCGAGTCCCTCCTCTCCTTGTAAGCACCAGATTCGAGAACCTCAAGTTTGACTTTCAGTCCTATATTCTTCAGTTGTTGCTGTATTAGCTGGCAGACCAAGATCTGGTCGCTTTGGGACTTATCCACTATCATATCAACCTCGGCACCGCTGTATCCTGCTTCCTCAACGAGCTCCTTAGCCTTCTTAGGATCGTATTCGTAAGTTACTCCAGCCTCCTTTATCCCCGGCGCATCCTCTATGAATAAAGTCCTCGCCGGAAGGACTTGGTTGTCGAATATCTTAACCACGTCATCCCTGTTAACGGCTAAATCCACTGCTTCCCTCATTTTAACGTCGTTAAACGGCTCCTTCTTGTAGTTGAAAGCTATTATCCAAGTTAAAGGAATTATCCTTTTGAACACATTGTATCCTTCCCTCTTCAAGGGTCCGAGTAGATTTCTCGGCGTGTAAGCGCTCCCACCGTGAACGTAATCCGATATCGCATCGACTTCCCCGCTCTTCAAAGCCATTACTCTCGTGTCGTCATCCTTTATGAACTTAACAACGAAACGCTTGAACTTCGGCTTTATGCCGAATCGCTCATACCAGAACTCATTCGGAGCATAGATAGCATACTGCTCCTCCTTGTAGTCAACTACCTTGAACGCACCGCTTCCTATCGGCAGAACGAACTCACCCTTCGGATCGCCTTCGGGCTTGACGCTCTTCGGGGACATTATGCTCATGTGAAATTCCGCCATCTTGGCGAGGTTGAAGAACATCGCATCCTTGTAGTTTATGGATACGGTGTAATCGTCCACCACATCGGCTGATTCGAACGTTTCCGCTCCGAGAGGATGGTTTAGCTTAAGCCATTCAACCGTGAACTTAACCGCCTCAGCGTTGAATTCGCTACCGTCCGAGAACTTTATACCCTTGTTAAGCTCGAACGTTATTATCTTTCCGTCCTTCTCCACTTCCCACTTCTTTGCGAGGCTTGGAACGTATTCGTCGTGCTTGAGGTCGTATTCAACTAACCTTTCGAGCACGTGGATCTTCGGGAAGAAACCGATACCCCACTTGCCGCCCTTCAGTTTGTGATCCTTTCCGTATCCTAGCACGAACTCCGCCTTGTAAGTCGGCTTAGCCGTCGGAGTGGTTACCGGAGTTACCTCCTTTTTAGCACAGCCGAGCAGAAGGGTTGCCGAGCTTAGAGCAACGTATTTCAGGAAATCCCTCCTCGTAATCATCCGCATCACCTCAAAACGGTTAGTGTGGTTACCATACTCCTCTTAACAAAACCCAATTCGTCTACATATCTCGCGGAGATGACGTTAACTCCCTTGGCAAGCTTCAATTTTACACCCTCATCCGCATCGAACTCGAACGATCCGTCGGAATTCTTCAGCCTAACCTTGCCGGCTACTGGTTTACTTCTGAATAGAATTTGAACCGTCATCTCGTCACCGATCCTATCCGGCATCAATTCGAGTTCCAAGCCTAAAGGCACGATGTTATCATCTAAATAGACCTTAGCAAAGCCCAATATACGCCTAACCTCCTTGACTGAGTATTTCGGAGGAACGGATCTTCCGAATATCCACTTTCCATCTTCGGTAAGCGTGTAAACACCTCTGTCGTATTCAACCGCTACGGCATCAGCTTCGTCGAACTCCAAGAATAGTCCGCCCTTGGCTGAGGAGTCCTTATCCATGCCCACGATTACGGGCTTTGCAATTCCTTTGGCAACAGCGAACGCCCTCGTTATACCCAGAGGATCGAACTTTCCGTCCACTTCTGGATAATGTCCCCACTTGAGGTAAGCTCTGCCGTTTCCGATCTCGATCCAAGCCTCGTGATTAACGATTTTAATAATGTCATCCATTTTATCACCTTTTGTTATTACTAACCTGATCGATCGTAACTTAGTATATCAAATTTTCCAAATTAATCGTCGAATAATACAATGGCAATCTTATTTTCTTCACATTAATTCTCATAAAAAATTTAAAGAGTAATATCATTCTGCTGGCGATGAACGTTAAGAGGATGATAAGGGAATACTGGGATTCGAGGAGCAACAGCTACGACAGATCTCCGGGGCACGTTTGCTTGCCGGAAGTTTGGCGCTCGATCTTGAGTGAAGTTTTCGATTCCACTACGAGCATCTTGGACGTCGGAACAGGAACCGGATTCTTGGCTTTGATTTTAGCCGAAATGGGACACGAAGTCGTGGGTTTGGACATATCCGAAGGCATGATAAGGGAGGCGAAAAGAAAGGCTGAGCGAAGGAAATTGAAGATAAAATTCGTTCTCGGAGATGCGGAAAACCTACCGTTCGAAGACGAAAGCTTCGATGCCGTTATAGGCAGGCATCTCATCTGGACGCTCCCGAATCCGAAGGTCGCTTTGTCGGAGTGGGCGAGGGTTGCAAGGCAAAAGGTGGTTGTCATAGACGGCAAATGGATGGACGGATCTCTAAGCACGAGAGTTAGAAAGTTCATCGGTAGAATTCTGATCGGTATCTACGAGAGGAGGAATCCTTTTAGGCAGATCCATTACGGAAAGGAAATAAACAAGCATCTTCCGTTTTACGGCGGAGCGGAGATGGGCGCTATGCTCGATATGTTCAGATCGGTTGGACTGCATCCAAAGGTGAGGGATTTAACGTGGGTTAGAGATCTGCAGATTAAGGATATGCCGTTCGTTTACAGGATAGCATGGACTAAGAGGGACTACTTCATGATCGAGGGCTTCAAAAATCGGATATCGTAGTTTGGATTCTAAACATTTTGAGAATTTCTTTGACTTTGTTTCCATCTACTTCCTTCCTAAGCCTCAAAGCTCTTCTGACTCCTTCCTCAACTACCCAAACTCCCAGAGGTGCGTAATATTCTGGCTTTATAACTCTGACCACGAAAACCCTCCCCTGCCTTCTGATCTTCCTCAAAAATTCCAAAATGGGCAATCTCGCCGCGTAGTAGCCTCCTCCGAGCACCGAATACCTCTTCTTCTTCAAAATCGTTTCACCGTCGCAACCTATCCAAGTGGAATTGGGACTCCAAAAGCTCTTCTTTTCCCATATCTCGACGAGATTGAAGGAGTATCTTCCCGGGAGAATTAAAATTTCGAAGCGATTTCCGAAGTGCTCGTAGCTGAAGAACATAGCTTCGTTTACGGAATCGAATTCGGCTATCTCCTTCTTCAGGCTTTCACCTAACATGTCGTGAACCGCTGTGATGCTCCATCTTGTCGGCACGAGTTTCTTTTCAGCACCGAGCATGCCGATTGAGAACAGCTTCTGGATATAGTATGTGTTGAATCCGGCATCGAAAAGCAATCTTACGGCTTCAACAGCCTTGATCTCATCCTTCCAAACCTTTTCAACCTTCCTCGGTATCTTAGGATTTTCCGCAAGCCTAACGTCTTCGATCTTAGCCGCAACGCCCATTGGCTGTAAGATATAGTCGAATATCGGTTTTTCAACGATCTTTTCGATTCTGCCTTCCAAGTCTACATGCCTTACAGAAGCCGTAGCCTCTTGAAGGGTCTCGATAAATCTGTCGCTCGAACGAACGTCTGACACCTTCATCCCCCTAATCAGAGATATTCTAATTTCAATAACGTCCTCAACGCTATCCTCCCAAAGCCAAGGAGAATCGAAGAACTCCGGATTTTCATCGTTTAAGGCAATTAAAGGTCCGACGAAAACTTTCGGGTAGCCGACTCTTCCAACGAAGACGGATGGAGGCGTAGGCTTTTCGATTTCGCCCTTTTCCACCTTAACGCCTTTAAACTTGAACTTCTCAAGCAAAGGACACTTCAGCCTTCCACAGAGCAATCTGCCTTTGCACTTGGCACAGAACACACCTAAATTTTGAGTGTTCAGGTAAAAAATGTTATGCATAAGCATGACCATAAGCGTTAAATATGCTGATAGTTATTGTTATGATGATGTGGGGGAATTTCCATGACCACGATTTACCTTCAAGTTAGGCTCAAGAGGATTATAGCCTTAATAGGAATCGATTTAGAGCGTAGAGAAGTCCTAACAATCGAATGCTCGAACGTGGATTTCTGCAGAGATGCTGGAATTCTAAGCGAATGTTGTCCAGGATATTGCGAGATTCTGGTCGCGGCGAAGGACTTTGCATACGGAAGGAGAAAGCCGAAGGCCGAGGTCATTGAACTAAACGAAATTGAGGTTTAGGAATTAAAATCGATCCGTCTTCCCCATCGACGATTTCGCCCCATCCTTCGAGGTAAAGCCTAACGGTTAAAGCCGAGATGATCGCATCGATTACGTTGTGATCCTCGAAATCACGAACATCGACGAATCTTTTCAAGTCCTTAAGAATTTTCGTCCTCTCCTCTAATTTCTTTTTATTCGCTCTCGGTGCTATGTTTAGTAGAACCCTCGTAGCAAACGGATAAACCTCGTAAACTGTAACACCCTTTCTTCTAAGCCTATCGGCTATTTCCATACCCTTCCTTGCAATTCTCTCGACGAACTTCGGCGGAAGTAGTCGGATGCCCATCTTGTGCAGTTTTCTTTCGCACTCCCTGAAGTATCCCTCTTTCGGAAAACTTAAGGGAGCGTCGATTCCGGCGAACTCGAAATCGATGTCGCAATCTTCGAGCGTTCCGACGTAAACGATTTTCCTTCCGTCTATAACCGCAACGTGGCAGACCTTGCCGACATCTATACCGGCAATCATAGTTTAATTCCGGCGAGCTTTTCCAATTCTTCCTTTATTCTGATGATCCTCTCCCTCGTCTTTTTCGTAAACCAAGCGGTTTCCGGATGATCTCTTTCAAGCTCGTCGAGTCTCCTTAAGAACTCTTCGAACGGAATCTCTCTGTCACCTCTCGTAACCTTATCGGCGTAGCAAACGATCTTCTCTTCAATCGTTTCCGGCATGAAGTTTTTGACGACATCAAGCCCCAATTTCTTGGCGTCTTCCTCCGTAACGCCGGCTGAGAAGTGCCTTTCTGCAATTCTAACGATTTTCTCGTTAAATCCCTCTTTTCTGAGCAGTTCTCCGCTCAATATGAAGTGTTTGAACGGTTCGTGGGTAATCGCCCTTCCCAAATCGTGCAGTAAAGCCCCCTTTTTAACGGCATCCAAATCGATCTCATATCCGTTCTGCTTTATCCTTTCCGCTATTCTCAACGCTATCTCGGCAACCTTCATGCAGTGTCTTCGGACATTCTCCGGCAGATCGTATTTCTCCCAAACCTTAAGAACATCCTCCGGAACATCCATCGAACATAAAGCGTATCCCACGTTATTATACTGTTTCGAAGGTCAGCGAAAATTTAAAATCCATTGCGATATACTTCTAAAAAACGAGGAGGTTATGGGCGAAGATGTCGGAGATTTGTCCGATTTGCGGATTGCCGAAGGATATTTGCGTATGCGAGGAAGTAGCAAAGGAACAGCAACAGATAGTGATCAAGGTAGTTAGGAGAAGATACGGAAAGGAGGTAACCGTGATTGAGGGAATCGACGGTAGCGAGATAAACTTGGAAGAGTTGGCGAAATTTCTTAAGACCAAGCTCGCTTGCGGTGGGACGGTTAAGAACGGGGTTATCGAGTTGCAGGGTAATCATGTTGCGAGGGTTAAGGAGCTTTTGATTAAGAAAGGATTCAATCCGGACAGAATTAAAGCCTAATCACCTTTTCTTTCCACAAACATCGAGAACAACTTGTATACCGTTCCGTGATATTTTACGATATTTTCTAACCTGTGTTGTAGCGTTTTCCAAGCGTATTCGTCCACCTCGAATTCCACGTTGTCGTATGTAACGTCCTTCAGAATCAAGCCGTAGGGAGGAGCCGGCTCTATTCTTTCCCTATGCTTCTCCGGATTAAGCATAGATTCGAACCACTCCAGATCTCTGTGCCCGCTCCCAACCTCCTCGAGCGCTGTAACTATGCAACGAACCATGTTCCAAGTGAACGCATTTCCTTCGATCTCAAATATTATGAAATCCTTGTCAACTCTGAGCTCGACGTTGTAGATCGTTCTGACGCAATTTTCACCTTCTCCAAACTTCTTGGTGAAGTTTGAAAAATCGTGCGTGCCTAAAAGTAGTTTTGCGGCTTTTCTCATAGCTGAGATATCGTAATCCCTCGCGAACAAGACGTAGGTGTATATCCTGCTTTTGGCATGCCTCGGGTTGAAATCATCGCTAACTTTAGCCCAAGCCCAAACCGTAATGTCGTCAGGCAGATGGGTATTCACAGCCCTCGGAAATACGGGCTTTTCGACGTTCAAAGCTACAACTTGCCCAAAAGCGTGAACGCCAGCGTCAGTTCTTCCTGCACACTTGTAATCCGACTTCTCAACATCTATTCCGAGTTTCTCGAAAGCCTTGAACAGTTCTCCTTCAACAGTTCTGACGTTCGGCTGGTATTGAAAGCCGTGAAAGTTCGTTCCGATGTATGCCAATTTCAAAGCGATTCTCATGGATAGGAAAGATAATTAAAAAACAATATTTAAGTTTTAAGGATTTGCGAGCTTCAGGAAGTATTCGTGAATTCTCGTATCATCAGTTAGCTCGGGATGAAACGCCAAGCCCAAGATGTTATCCTGCTGAACAGCTACGATGTAATCCTCAAACGTTGCCAAAACTTCAACACCCTCACTCACTTTCGTTATGGCTGGAGCTCGAATGAAAACTGCTTCGAACTCCCCTATGTGCTTGACGTTAAGCTTAACCTGAAAGCTCTCCCTCTGCCTTCCGAACGCGTTTCTCTTTATCCAAACATCCAACAGACCGAGCAACTTCGTTTTAGTCTTCTCAACCTGCTCATCTCCGTGTTTTGAAAGTAGAATCAAACCCGCACACGTCCCCATTACCGGCTTTCCACTTTCTGCGAGCTTGACGATTTCGCTTGCGATGGAGTCTCTAAATATCAACCTGCTTATCGTCGTGCTCTCTCCTCCGGGAATTATCACTGCGTCGCTCTTCGATACTACTCCGTGCCTTCTCGTCGCAACTACTTCGCCATCTATTCCAAGATTCTTCATCGCCTTCTTAGTCGCTATTACGTGCTCTTCAACGGCTCCCTGAACTCCAACTACGGCTACTCTCATACTCCCCTTTCCTGCAACCTTTCCTCTTCGCTCAACTTGAAAACGTCGAGACCCTTCATAGCTTCGCCGATTCCCTTGCTAACTTCGGCAACCACTTCCGGCTCGTCCCAGTGCTGGACGGCTTCAACTATAGCTCTCGCATAAGCTTCTGGATTGGACGACTTGAATATGCCGGAGCCTACGAAAACTCCATCTGCACCGAGTTGCATCATGAAAGCGGCATCGGCTGGGGTTGCTATTCCTCCGGCCGCGAAGTTAACCACCGGCAACCTTCCCATCTTTTTTATCTCAAGCAGAACCTCGTAAAGCCCTTCCACGATTTCCTCCCAAGTGTATTCCTCGTATATTACATCATCGCGCTTTATATCAGTAAGCAACCCCATTTCCTGCCTCACAAGCTTCGCAAGCTGAACGTATCTCTCAGCGTATTTCTCCGCAACCGCGTAAATCTTTTCATCCGGCATCCTCTGCAGTTCCGCTATCGCATAGTTCATGATCCGCATGTGCTTAACGGCTTCAACGACGTTACCAGTTCCAGCTTCACCCTTCGTCCTTATCATCGCCGCTCCTTCCCATATTCTCCTAACTGCTTCACCTAAGCTCCTCGCACCGCAGACGAAGGGAACTACGAACTTCCTCTTGTCTATGTGGAAGAATACGTCAGCCGGAGTAAGAACTTCGCTTTCGTCGATCATGTCAACGCCTAAAGCTTCCAAAGCCCTCGCTTCGGCAACGTGACCGATTCTGCATTTTGCCATAACGGGTATCGTTACGGCATCCATGATCTCCTGAATCTTCTTCGGATCAGCCATCCTCGCAACTCCGCCGGAAGCTCTTATATCAGCGGGAACCTTGTGCAGAGCCATGACAGCTACGGCTCCGGCATCCTCTGCAATCTGAGCTTGCTCGGCGTTTGTGACATCCATTATTACTCCACCTTTCTGCATCTTAGCGAATCCCCTCTTTATGAGCTCGGTTCCAAATCTGAGTTCCTCAAGCTTCATCGTTTAGAGATGGATCGACTGATATTTAACTTCTGCGGGCTAAACGTTCCTTCAGCTCCTTCAGTTTTCTCTCGCAAAATTCGAAGATCTCCTTGCCTTCTTCCTTGCTGAGTTCTCCGCTTGCAATGTAAGAGCCTATGTGGGGATATATTATGTTGTCGAGCTCCCATTCGATCCTCTTAACATCAACGTCTTTCTCCATCAGTTCTTCGAAGAATTTCTTTAAAGCGGCCATTATTTCGTCCTTTACCATGAGCCAAGCTCGGCAGGAAAGCTTATCTATTGTTTGGTTCAACATCGATATTGTCGATGAAGGTATACGTAATAGATTCAAGTGTAATATTCCTCAGGAAGGCTCATTACGGGGAGATGGTAACGATTCCGGAAGTAGTCGACGAAATAAAGGATGAGAATTCCCGCTTGTATCTCTCCCTACTCGACATCAGAGTTGAGGAAGCATCGAACGAGAGCGTTGAAAAGGTCATTAGGACTGCCAAAAAGACCGGAGACATTCACAAGCTTTCGAATACGGATATAAAGTTGCTCGCCAAAACTTTGGACGAAATGAAGAAAGGTCATGAGGTCGTTTTGGTTACGGACGACTACTCGATCCAGAACGTCGCAATGTTTTTGGGATTGAAGATTGAAAATATCATACAGCCTACGATATCCAAAGCATTTAAATGGATCAAGGTCTGTAGGGGATGTGGAAGAAAGATTGAAGGAGACGTATGCCCGGTGTGTGGTAGTGAAGCTATATTGAGGAGGGTTAAGAAGTGATAGAGGATCTTATTGAAAAGGCTAAGAGGTTGAAGGAGAAGGGGCTTACTACTGGCGAGATTGCCGCTGAATTGAACGTTTCAAAGGAAACGGCGATGTGGCTTCTTGCAAAAGCTAAGAAGGCTGAAGCTCCCCCGTCGGACGTTTACGTTGATCTCAGAAACATCGCGAATCCGTTCAGAATGAAGTGCATCGCGAGCGCTATGACTGACATGATAATGGAAAGATTGAACGAAACGCCGGATGTAGTTGTAGGAATAGCTACGAGCGGAATACCTATCGCGACGCTCGTTGCTGAGGAACTCGGAGCGGATTTAAGCATGTATTATCCGAAGAAGCTTAAGTGGGAAGGAGAGGAGCAGAGAGTTGGAGGACTCTTCAGCGAGAACTTTGCTAAGGTTGATGAAAAGAAGTGCGTAATAGTCGATAACGTAATAACGACCGGAAGCACTATCAAGGAGACTGCCGAGCAGATAAACAAGAGAGGGGGTAAGGTTCTCTGTGCGGCTGTGATAATAGACAAGAAGGGGATAGACGAGATGGACGGATTTCCGGTTTTAAGCATATTCAGGATAGTAAGGCTGTAACATGGATGTTTGCATTCTAATTCCAACGCTGAATGAGGAGAAAAGTATAGGTAGCGTTATAGACGGATTTAAGCGTTTGGGATTCGACAACATCCTCGTAATCGACGGACACAGCACGGATAGAACGGTTGAAATTGCAAGGAGCAAGGGAGCAAGAGTAGTTCTTCAGAGCGGGAAGGGGAAGGGACAGGCGATAATAGAAGCTTTCCGGATCTTGGATAATGAAGTAGTCGTCATGATCGACGGGGACGGAACTTACCTGCCGGAAGAAGTCCACGCTCTCCTTGAGCCTATAAAGAAGGGCATAGCGGATCACGTGATCGGAAACAGATTCGCAAAATTCGAGAAGGGAGCTTTCACGAGGTTAAACTTAATCGGTAACAAGATACTCAACTTCTTCTTCAGGATGATGTATGGAGTCGAACTGCACGACATTCTTTCTGGCTATCGTGCCCTTACGAGGGATGTTTACAAAAACGTAGAATTGAAAAAGCACGGATTTGAAATTGAGACGGAATTGACGATCGAAACTCTTGCGAAGGGATTCAGGATAGTTGAGGTTCCGATAACATACAAGAGACGCGCCGGAAGGACGAAGCTGAAACCTTTCAGAGACGGTTTCAGAATAGCACTAACTATTTACGAGCTTTTGAAGAGATACAGCCCGGGAAGATACTTCTACCTCCTCGGGTTGGTAATGATCTTTATCGGAATATTTTTGGGTATAATAGTCGTTCGTGACTGGTTCAGGCATATAACCCACTATCTGCTTGCCATTCTGACTGCTCTGCTGATAATTTCCGGTATGCAGGTTCTGATATTCGGAGTTATGAGCGACTTCGTATTCAAAAGTAATGCCGAGGTTAGAAAGGAGCTTATAGCGGTTAAAAACGAGATTAGAAGGTTGAAGGAGTATGTGGACTCCAAAAAAGATTGAAGAATTGTTTTATGAGGATCTGCACGAATTGGGAATGAGGGCAAACTCACTAAACAATGATATAGTCACATTCGTCATAAATCGGCACATAAACTACACGAACATCTGCGTTTCGAAGTGCCCGCTGTGTGCTTTTCACAGAAGCAAGGGGGACGAGGATGCATACCTCATGTCAGTTGAAGAAGTCATAAAAAAGGCTTGTGAAGCTGTTAAGCTCGGTGCAAAGGAGTTGCACATCGTAGGCTCCCACAATCCGGATGTTACGGTGGAATACTTCGAAGAGATGTTTTCGGAGATCAAGCGGAGGTTTCCTGATGTCGTTATCAAAGCTCTGACAGCTACGGAGATACACTTCTTAGCTAAGAAGGAAAAAATGAGCGTTAGAGAAATCCTTAGCAGGCTGAAGGATGCGGGATTGAAGGCCATGCCCGGGGGAGGTGCTGAGATACTCGTAGACGATATAAGGAAGAAGATTTGCCCGAATAAGGCTAAGGCTGATGAATGGTTAAAGGTGATGGAAATAGCGCACAGTTTGGGAATTAAGAGCAACGCTACAATGCTTTTCGGTCATATCGAGAGCTACAGGCATAGGGCGATCCATCTTTACAAGCTGTGGAAACTTCAGTGCAAGACCGGAGGATTTTTAGCGTTCATCCCTCTCGTCTTCCATCCGAAGAACACGAAGCTTGAGAGCGTAGTTGGAGATAAAACGGATCCCGTAGACATACTGAAAACGATAGCAGTTTCAAGAATCGTGCTGAGCAACTTCAAGAGCGTTAGGGCTTACTGGGTCATGCTCGGAGAAAAACTCGCCCAGATAGCCTTAAATTACGGTGCGAACGACATAGACGGAACGCTAATGGAAGAAAAAATTACGCATTCCGCAGGAGCTGAGACACCGGTGTATCTCCCAACTGAGAAGATCTTAAGGATAATAAGGGGTGCCGGAAAGATTCCGGCTGAGAGGGACACGTTCTACAACATCTTGAAGGTTTACGCGTGAGTTATTTCAGCAAGGGCAAGTTGCCCGTGACCTTATCTATCTTTTTAGCATCATCCGGCCCTATCACAACTGCTGTAATCGTTCCCGGTGGTATTTCGGTCAAGCCAGCATCGACTACAACTCCGGTCGGTAAGCCGAGCTTCTCAGCCTTCTCCTTTACTTCCATAAGCTTTTTCAGATCCGGAACCTTCAGAACTATCTTCTTCTGCCCCTGCAACTTCCAAGCTTCAACTGCCTTTTTATCCGCTCTCTCGTATCCGATTATGGCTGCGTGGGCTACTTGAACCGCCAATTTTCCCCTCGAAAGTTTTAGATCTTCTCTGACGATTATAACCTGCTTGAACTCACTCATACTTCATTCTTTCAAGTTCTTCCAACGTAACCGGCTTGGACTTTTCCACAACCCAAACCTCGCCCAATTCTTCAGCCGTTTTCTCATCGAAGTCGGATACGTGGATGTTTTCCGCTTCGACTTTGACTATGCAACTCTTCGGAATCGCTATGAACTTGTCACCAACCTTGACGATGAGATTGTTCTCATAAATGTCTATGCTTTCGCCGATCTTCTTGCCATTTTTTATGACGTATTTGCATATGAGATCGTCCATAACCGACAGTGAAACCTCAAAAATATAAGGTTATCCCAAAAAGGTATTTATCCGAGCGACGTAAATTCGATGGTATGTCCGAATGGTATCTCGACTTCGTTCAAATCGGCTACGAGCCGAAAGAGAATGAAATGATCTGCATTTTTAGGGTTGAACCGGACGGAATTTCCATGGAGGAAGCGGCTGGAAGGGTTGCATCCGAAAGCTCGGTAGGAACGTGGACGACTTTAGCAAAGTTGCCGGACAGGATAAAGAACCTGATGGCTAAAGTCTTCGAGATCGACGGAGATGTAGTCAAAATTGCGTATCCGCTCGATCTTTTCGAGGAGGGAAACATTCCGCAACTTTTGAGTTCGATCGCCGGAAACATCTTCGGAATGAGAGCTTTGAAGAATCTTAGGCTCGAAGACGTAATATTTCCGGAAGAATACGTTCGAAACTTCAAAGGTCCGCAGTTCGGGATAGAAGGAATCAGAAAAAGACTTAAGATAAGAGATCGACCCCTAACTGCTACGGTTCCGAAGCCGAAAGTCGGATTCGACGTCGATGAATACGCCGAAGTGGCTAAGGAGGCTTGGATGGGAGGGATCGATCTGCTTAAAGATGACGAGAATCTGACGAGTCAGAACTTTATCCGCTTTGAGAAGAGGATTGAAAAGGTCATGAAGGTAAGGGATAAAGTAGAGGCTGAAACCGGGGAAAGGAAAAGCTACCTCGTAAACATCACATCAGAATGCAATGAGATGCTTAAGAGGGCTAAGTTGGTAGCGGATTACGGTAACGAATACGTGATGGTAGACATAATCACCGCCGGCTGGTCGGCTTTGCAGACTGTGAGAGAAGAATGCGAAGATCTGAAGCTTGCGATCCATGCTCACAGGGCCATGCATGCCGCCTTTACGAGAAATCCGAAGCACGGAATTTCTTTGGATGTCATAGTCAAGCTCGCGAGACTGGTTGGAGTTGACAACATGCATGTTGGAACGGGAGTAGGAAAGATGGTGGGAAAAGCCGATGAGGTTAGGAGACTCACGGATCTATGCAGAAACGATTGGTTCCATCTGAAGCCGGTATTTCCGGTTTCCTCTGGAGGACTTCACCCCGGACTCGTTCCAGACATAATAAACCTCTTCGGCGTGGACGTGATAATCCAAGCCGGTGGAGGAGTCCACGGACATCCTAAAGGAACTTACGCCGGTGCCAAAGCATTAAGACAGGCGATAGATGCAACCCTTCAAGGAATAAGCTTGGAAGATTATGCTGAAAGCCATAAAGAGTTGAAGGAAGCCTTGGAGAAGTGGGGTCATCTCAAGCCTAAATGACGTCCGAAATCTCTATTTTCACAAAATTTTTATCGATAAGATCATACTTGAACTCGCAGAACTGCGATAGGTAGTTCAGGATCTCCGACAACCTCGGAAATCCCTTGAACTGCGGGATGAGGGAGTAATAAAGCTCGAACAACTCGGCTTTTTCCGGTTCAAGATCTGCAAAGACTTCGGAGAATATAACTATAACTCCGTTCCCACCCAACGCTTCAACCGCATTTCTCAGCACCGCTCTAACGTCCGCATACTGAAGGATGGACGAACATATTACGTAGTCGTATCTCCTCCTGAATATAAGCTTGGAATCGGCGTATTCCTGCCTCAGGTTCACCCAGTCCAAGCGGTTCTCCCTAACTCTTATCTTGGCTAAGTTCAGGAGGGGTTTCGAAAAGTCTATTCCAGAATACATCCCGTTCGGTCCGATTACTTCGCCGTAGAATACCGGCGATGCGCTTCCGCAACCGAAATCGACGACCTTGTCTCCATCCGAAAGCGAAAGGATCTCAGCAATCCTTTCCCTTGCAAGTCTGAATATCCCCTCCCTGAGCCACAGATCCCAGAGGTCGGCATCCTTGATGAATCCCAAAGTTATGTTCGGATGATCCCTGTGTATCAGCGCGAAGTAGGATGACCTATCCAAGCAGTCGAATAAGTTTAAGCAATCCGAAGATGGCGGTGCGGAGATGAGTTCGAAAGCCTTTCTAAGCATCGACTCGAAGTCGATCTTACTGCAAAATTCCCTCCACCGCCTCGCGTATTCCGAGTTTGGATACTCCATACTCTCGACGTTGGTCTTTATCTTGAAGAAGTAGGACTTCAGTATCATGTATCCGTAAACGAAGTCCATGTCGTTTACGCTCATACTCTTAAGCATGGATGAACCCCCTGTAAACTTCTCTCACGTGCTTCGCAACTTTCCTGCCCAACTCCGTTATTCGGTAATACTTGTAGCCTTCCCTTTCAACTACTTCGACGAGTCCTAATTCTATCAGCGAGCTGTTACCGTTGTAACGGTTGCCCATACCTTTGAGGCATCCCAAAACGTTCGAAGGATCGCTACCTATCATTCTGGCGATGTTAGTGAGGTAATCGGCATTGGGATATATCGAATCCAAATATAAAAGAACCTTTTTTCTAAGAGAACTTTTGTTTATGGATCTCAGTATGTGCGGGTCGATCGTTAAGATGCACGACTCGAACATCGTCGTCACCTCATAATGATTATCGTTATTATCAGTAAAATTATTGTTATTCAAGCTTTAAAAGTTTTTCGATTTATATTAATATAAT